>WLKU01000080.1 GCA_009701105.1 Actinomycetota bacterium
TCGAAACCAACGTCTGCTGCTCGTTTTTGAATTTTGGTGGCGTATTGCAGCGAGGGCCCAGACTTGGCCACGCCAGTAAATGTAGAACTTGCAGCGCCATCAACCGATTTTTTCTCTGCGCGCTTCACTTCATCCCACGTCTGCACCACATCGTCTGCGCTGTTTGCTACAACATCCCCAAACACGTGTGGGTGTCGACGTACGAGTTTGTCGTGGATTGATCGCGCTACATCGGCCATGCTGAAGCGACCCTGCAGTTCGGCGATGGTGGCATGAAATTCAACTTGGTAGAGCAAGTCGCCGAGTTCTTCAATCAACGCTTCGTCGGTTGCTGGGTCGTTCGTATCGAGCGCTTCGATGGCATCAACTACTTCATATGTTTCTTCGATCAGATGTTTAATCAGCGAGTCGTGGGTTTGCTCGCGATCCCATGGGCACTGCTCGCGCAATGTGCGGGCCAATTGATGTAGTCGAGCGAGTTCGCCCGCCACTGGCTCGGCCATCTGTGGAATGTACAAAGTAGTGAGGTGATCTGCTGGCAACACGCGATCAAGTTCTTGCCATGTGGTGTGCTCGACACGTTGATCGGGGAGACCGAGATGATGCAACAACACAACTGGCTCGCTGCCGTTTGCGGATTCGTGCGACAACTTGACATCAGACAGCACCCAATCGGCGTGCACCTGAGCGACAAGTAGCGGACCGCGTTCGCCAGATGCTTCGAGTGCAAATCGATGTCCATCAATCAGACGTACGCCGGCATTGACGGGATCGATACCGAGGGCATCCCAAGCAAGATCCAAAAAACTTAAAGCGGGTAGTACTTGCACCTCAACTCGCGCGTCGGCACGCAATTGCGCCACGCTTGACTCGAGAATGAGTGGTGAACCTGGCACTGCATACAGCACCTCGCCGTGTTCGATAGCAGCCGCAACAACCGCTTCGGTGATCGCGCTATACACATCCTCAAATGTTGGAAGTGTGTCGTATAGCGAGTCAAAACTTGTTGCTTTGGGCATCAAGTCGGCATTTGGGTGACGCTTGGTGCGCACAAACTGTACGACGATGCGTTCGATTGCTTCGAGTGTTGCCTGCGTGACGGTATTGCGTGGCCCTGGGCCAAGGCCCACAATCACAACACGCGCGGTCATGACTGGTGAATCTTGACCGATTTAGTTGGCGACGATTTTGTTGGTGGCCGCATCAAAGTGACCGTACTGCGAACCAACGGTGACCGTGCTCGTGGCAAGTAACCCGACAACCAGCATTTGTCCTGGTGTTTTGGCCAGTAGTGCGTTGAGGGACAAGGTGATGTCTGCGTATGGGCGGGCCAAGATGACGTGGTAGCCAAAGCTGCTCTTGACTGGGCCGGTTGGAACACCAGGTTTTGCGAGCAATGCGCCTGCAGTGAAGCCAGCATCGAACTGCGCCTGATAATCGCTGAGCAACAAGCAGTCGCCATCGGCACTTCCGAGCACGCCACCTGTTTCGCCAGCGTTTGGCTCGATCGAATACTCACCTGCAAGCTTTTTGAAGTCTCCACCATCGTTGAGCAGTTTCAAGACTTTGTCGGCGGTTGCTGATTCTTTGACGAGGATGTGCTGCACACACATTGCACCAAGTGAAGCCGGCGCTTTTTCGTACATTGTCGCAACTTCTTTTTCTGCTGGTGCCTTAATGCGAGCGAGCGCCAAGTCTTCTGAGTTCATCGACAAAATGAGATCTTTTAAGTCTGGTCCTAACGCATCAAAGTTTGGATCCTCTTGCATCTGGGCGAGCACAGCATCTTTGTCAGCTTGCGTGACTGCTTCGTTGTATTGCTTGACAATCTGGCTTGTTGCAACACCTCGCAACATTGCACCGAGTACTGAACGGGCAACATCTCCTGTGGCCTGACCATTTTCGAGAGTGATTTGCTTGGCATCTGCTAATTGAAGAATTGTTTTTTCAAACTTGTCAACAGATACACCGTCACCATTGAGCGAGAGGGCTTCGTTTGCAGAAGATGAAGATCCGCAACTTGTGGCAACAAGGACAAGCGAAACAAGCATCGCTGCGAGTGCAGTTGGGCGACGGAAACGGCTGGTTTGCGGGGTGTTTGCGGGGATTGACATCTGGTAGAGCCTAGTTGGCTGGCTCGACGAGTTCTTGGAGGAAACCAACAAGAAATGTGACAGTTACATCGTCGTCGACCTTTGGATTAGTTGTACGTGGCAATGTGATGACGAGTTGTTTGATTTTTTCGTTCCAATCTGGGCTTTTGGCGATGCGTTGCAAGCGCATAACTTCGCTTGCCTTGAGCGAGATCGGCAACATGCGCGCACGTCCATCTGCGACAACCAATTCGCGCAAACCAAGTCGATGACATTCTGCGCGCAATAGACCCACATTGATCAGTGCAAGAGCGGGCTGCGGCAATGGGCCATATCGGTCGAGCCATTCGTTACGGATGTCTTCCACGTCCACGATCGAAGTGACCGATGCAAGTCGGCGGTACGCATCCAAACGCGACTCTTCCTTGGTGACATAGTCGGTCGGCAAGAAAGCATTTGTTGGCACGTCGAGTTTGAGCTCTGGAACAACAGATGGAACTTCTTCACCTTTCATTTCGGCAACGGCTTCTGTGACGAGTTGGCAATAAAGGTCGTAACCAACTGCCGCAATATGTCCGCTCTGAGCCTCGCCAAGCAAGTTTCCTGCACCACGAATCTCGAGATCGCGCATTGCTATTTTGAAACCGCTGCCAAGTTCTGTTGCTTCGCCAATGGTTTTGAGTCGTTCATAAGCGTCTTCTGAGAGCACGCGATCTCGGGGATGAAAGAGGTATGCGTATGCGCGCGAACCACTACGACCAACACGGCCGCGCAACTGATGCAACTGTCCAAGACCAAGCAAATCTGCGCGCTCAACTACCAGCGTGTTGACCGTTGGCATATCGATACCGCTCTCGATGATGGTTGTGCACACGAGCACGTCGTATTTGCCTTCCCAAAAATCGATCACTGTCTGTTCGAGCAATGCCTCGTCCATCTGGCCGTGGGCAACAGCGATGCGTGCCTCTGGCACCAATTCGCGCAATTCGCGTGCACGGTCATCGATCGACTGCACGCGATTGTGCACCCAGAAAACTTGGCCATCGCGCAGAAGTTCGCGACGAATTGCTTCTGTTGCAACTCGCTCGTCTTGCTCTCCGACAAATGTGAGAATTGGTTGCCGGTCGGCAGGTGGAGTTTGCAATAGCGACAAGTCGCGAATACCCACAAGACTCATTTCGAGTGTGCGGGGGATTGGGGTTGCCGTCAGAGTGAGCACATCCACATTTGTTTTGAGCTGCTTCATTGCTTCTTTGTGGGTGACTCCGAAGCGTTGCTCTTCGTCCACGACTAAGAGGCCGAGGTCTTTGAACTTGATGTTGTCTTGTAACAGTCGGTGTGTGCCGATGACACAATCAATTTCTCCTGTTGCGAGTCCAGCAATAACTTTCTTGGCTTGTGCGGCAGTAAGAAATCGCGATATCACCTCGACACGAATTGGATAACCAGCAAAGCGATCACTAAATGTATTGCCGTGTTGAGAAGCGAGCAGTGTTGTGGGAACGAGGATTGCAACCTGTTTGCCATCTTGCACACACTTGAATGCGGCACGCACTGCAACTTCGGTTTTGCCAAAACCAACATCGCCGCACACAAGCCGATCCATCGGCACACTTCGTTCCATGTCTGCTTTTACAAGATCAATAGCAGTGCGCTGATCGGGTGTTTCAACAAAAGGGAATGCACTTTCCATTTCGTGTTGCCATGGAGTGTCTTGAGAAAATGCATGACCTACGGCATTAACTCGGCGCTGATAGAGCACTACGAGTTCTTGAGCGATCTCGCGCACCGCCGAGCGAACACGCTGTTTTGACCTTGCAAAGTCGCTGCCACCAAGGCGGTGCAGAGTTGGCTTTTCGCCGCCTATGTATTGACGAACTCCATCGATGTGATCGGTGGGCACATACAACTTGTCGCCGTCTTTATAGGCGAGCAACAAATAGTCGCGCTCAGATCCGCTGATCTGCCGCTTAACCATTCCCTCATAGCGACCAACACCGTGATAGTGGTGCACCACATAGTCACCCGGTTTGAGATCTTGGAAAACTGAAACGGTGTCGCGCTTGTTTGATTTTGCGCGTGGTTGTCGGTGCATGCGCCGACGCCCCGTGAGGTCTGCTTCGGCAATGATCGACAGTTTGCAATTTGGCAGCGACATGCCGTAGTGCAACGGCGCCACAATCACTTCCACTGTCACGCCTTCTTGAGAGAAGACTTCTTTCAGTCGATCGGCAGAACCGGTACCCTCTGCAGCGATAACAATCGTCCATTTGTCGGACAACAATTGTTGAACCCGTTTGGCTGTTGCCTGCGCATCGCCAGTAATCGGGCCCCAACCAGTGGATTGCACTGAAGGGGCATCGATGGTCTCGGCTGGAAGCGACAACGAAGTGGCTCGCAACGTTGTTGTGGAGCCAAGCAGTCTGTCGATTTCGGCGTGGAGGCGAGGAAATGTTTTTTCGGCATCGCGTGCCCACGTGGATGCAAGCGCTCGAGCAAGGTCGTCTTCTTCTGCGAGCAAGGCATGTGCGCGGTCGCGCATGCGTCGAGGTTCGACCAACATCAGTTCGCAGTCATCTTGCAAAACATCGGTGAGCAGCAAATCTCTTTCAATCAACCATGGCAACCAACTTTCCATGCCATCGAAGTTGCCGCCGTCGGCCAAGCGGTCCCAATGTTCGCGTCCCCACGACTCGGTTGCAACAAGTGAGCGCGCTCGGTCCATGACTTCATCGTCAAGTTGCAATTCGCGTGCGGCGAAAATAACTGCTTCGCTGAGCGGCTCGGTAGAACGTTGATCGTTGACATTAAACGAAGTGAGTCTGTCTACTTCGTCGCCCCATAAGTCGATGCGCACAGGAGTATTGGACGTGCTCGGGAAAATGTCGATGATCGAACCACGGCGTGCAATTTCGCCACGATGTTCGACCAGTTCTTCACGGCGATAACCGCCGTTGACAAGTTGCTTGAGCAGTTCGTCGGCATCGAGTTCGGCGCCAGGGCGAACGATGATCGGTTCAAAAGTGGTGGCATTTGGGCCAAGTTTTTGCAGCAGTGCTCGCACCGAGCCAACGACAACGCGCGGACGATCGGTGCCACGCATGCGCCACAGCACTTCCATACGGCGACCCATGGTTTCGACACTTGGGCTCACGCGTTCGAATGGCAGTGTCTCCCAAGCGGGAAACAACAATGCATTTTGTGCGCCAAGAAACTGCACGAGATCGTCGTGCAATTGCTGTGCACCCGTGCCGGTGGGGGTTGCAACAATCAGTGTTGTCTTGGGTGAACGAGCACTCAATGCGCTGATGATCAGTGCGCGTGCATTTTCTGCCACGGCGAGCACTGAGTTTTTGCCGCCAATTTCGCCAAGCGCAGGCTCGTGTGCTGCGACAACAAGGAGATCGGAAAGTTGCATGAAATGAGTCAGGAATTCAGCGTGGACTAACGCGCGTTGATCTGTTGCATGGCAGCCTGCGCGCCTTGAAGGACGATCAGCACAACTGCTTCTGCGGCAGTTACAACTGCGATGTCGAGCACCTGGCGCTCATTTTGTGGTACTCGAGACAAAACATGATCGGCGCCTTCTTCTTTCGAACTTGGTTTGCCGACGCCGATGCGCACGCGCACAAACTCTTGAGTCTTGAGATGTGTGGAGATTGAACGAAGACCGTTGTGACCGGCCAACCCACCACCGATCTTGATGCGCACCACGCCTGGCTCAAGGTCGAGTTCGTCATGCACGATAATGATGCGAGCAGGATCGTCGACGCCGTAGCGCAATGCAAGAGGACCAACCGCGTTACCGCTGTCGTTCATGAATGTTGTTGGTGTTGCGAGCAGTAGGTGAGTGTCACCAGAATGCACTTCGGCAACAAGCGCACGATCGCGCGACGACTTGAGTGCGACTGAATATTTTTTGGCCAACGCATCGATCACATCGAAACCGACGTTGTGCCGTGTGCCCGCATATTCACGGCCAGGATTACCGACGCCAACAATGAGTGCGTTGAAAGGAGTGCCTCGCCGCTCGGGCCGCTTATTGCGACCGAACAGCGCCATAAAAACTAGGAAGCGGCTGGCTTGTCGTCGCCGGCAGCAGGTGCTCCAGCGGCAGGCGCGCCAGCAGCGTCGACGACAGGTGCGACGACAGCCTTTTCGGCTTCAGCCTTGGTTGTCAGCACGGTGACGATGACGATGTCTTCGTCGAGAACCGCGGTTACACCCTTTGGCAACTTGATGTCGCCCATGCGGATGACATCGTTCATTGTCATGCTGGTGACGTCGATCAAA
>WLKU01000081.1 GCA_009701105.1 Actinomycetota bacterium
ACAACCAAAAGCGTCTCAACGATCTCGTTGCACACATCCTTGGCGCAAAGCTTGTTGTCGACACCGGTGAGTGGGGCACGTATGCATGGAGTCAGTTATTGCTCGGCGCACCAGGCATGCGCATTGCTGGTGGCTCCGACGAAGTGATGCGCAATATCGTTGGCGAGCGCGTGCTCGGGTTGCCAAAAGATGTTGGTATCGACTCCAAGTCGCCATTCCGCGACATCAAAGTCGGCACCCAAAAGGGCTAGCGAGATGGGCGCTTGAAGTTGAGCGCGGCGTCAATCAAGAGTCGCGTTCCATAGCCAGTCATACCCTTTTGCAACCAACCACTGTCTGAGTGCGACCACATTGGTCCTGCAATGTCTAGGTGAGCCCATGGCACGCTGCCAACAAACTCATCCAAAAACAACGCTGCAGTAATTGCACCGGCTTCGCCGCCCACGTTTTTCATGTCGGCCACTACCGAGTCGAGCCCAACGCGATACTCGCGCTCAAGCGGCAACTGCCACAGTTTTTCGTCGGTGCGTGCAGCCGATGCAGTCAACTGATCGATCCACTTTTGATTGTTGCCCAACACGCCGGCCATTCCTTCACCCAACGCACGAGCACATGCACCAGTCAAGGTTGCAATGTCCACAATCGCATCCGGCTTTTGTTCTACAGCAAGCGCCAATCCATCGGCCAAAACCAAACGGCCTTCTGCGTCGGTGTTGTGGATCTCGACGGTTTTTCCATTGCGCATGTGCAACACATCGCCCATTGCCATTGCACTACCCGAAGGCAAGTTGTCGGTGCACATCAAGTAACCAGTCACTTGGTTTGTGCAACCGAGTGCCTTGAGTGTTGACATCGACGACAACACTGCAGCTGCGCCGCTCATGTCGCCCTTCATCATCGCGTGGGAAGGGTCGGATGGCTTGAGTGAAATACCACCCGAGTCATACATCACGCCTTTGCCCACCAAGATCACATGTGGCTTCGAATTTTTCTTTGCGCCACCAGCAGGCTTGTATGTCAAGCGCACCATGCGTGGTGGCTCAACGCTGCCACGATTAACGCCGACGATGCCGCCACAACCCATTGCCAACAACTGGTCTTTATTAAACACTTCTACTTTCAAACCAGTTTCACCAGCAATACGCACTGCATGGTTTGCAAACATTGTTGCAGTCAGGTGTGCTGGTGGCATGCTCGCAAAATCGCGTGCCATGTTGGTGGCATTGGCGATCACTTGGCCGCGCTTTGCGCCAGCCTTGAGTTGTGCTGCATTGGCTGTTGTGCCAACCAGAGTGACCGATGCCAACTTTGGTGCCTTCTTATCAACAGTTTTTAGATCGGTGTAGCGATGCACGGCGAGCGAAATGCCCTCAACCACTACTTGTGCTGCCAACTTGCGATCTACTTTTGCCACACCAGCGAGCGTCGTTGCAACTGATCCAAACATTGAGGTCGCGCGACCAAATGCCGCAGCCGACTTGCGCAACGAATCTGCAGTCACCTTCGATGATTCGCCAATGCCAATCACCACAGTCACCGCACCACGATCGGTAGCGATCACTGATGTCTGCCCGACCTTGCCCGAAAAACCAACGGCCTCAAGCGCCTTGCGCGACAACGAAACCTCTTTAGGCATCGCACCGTCTGTCGATACCGCGATGCCGATTGCGCTCACATCTGCTGGAGTCTTGCTCGCCACTTCAAAGTTGATTGACATGTTGTCTCCTTGTGTGTACTTATTGTAGAAAAATTTAAATAACGTCTTTCACTGCTAGCGACTCGCCCTCTTGCCAGCGGGCAAGTGTCCACAACAAGTCGCTCAACCTGTTGAGATAAGGAGTCGATTGCGATGGTGGTGGAGCAGCAGCCAACGAATGACGCTCGGCTCGGCGCGCAACTGTGCGACCAACGTCAAGCAGTGCCGAAACTTTATTTTGCCCTGGCACAACAAAGTCAGTTGGCGGCGTAAAGCGTTCATCAAGCGAGTCAATCATCGTCTCAAGGTTGGTCACCATCTCGGCTGTTACTCGCGTCTTACCGTCAACCAATTTGTGACGGTTCTCCGGAAGTGTTGCAAGCTCGGCCATCAAGACCCAGAGGTCTCTACATATATGGACGAGCATGTCATCAAGTTCAGTGCCCTTGCCGGCCTCGGCGCGCACCAATCCCAAGATCGACTGTGCTTCATCTACCGCGCCATACGCCCGCGGCAACGCAGAATCTTTGCCCACGCGACCGCCATAAAAGAGACCCGTGGTTCCATCGTCCCCTGCTCGGGTATATACCTTTTCGCGCGCCATGACCCTTTCACGATACTTGACAACCACAGCAACACTGAGGTCATCTTTCCCAAAATCAACTCCTTCAGGGCTCGTTGCGATGAGAATTGCGACGCTTTGGCTAGATACTCTGAAAGGACTAACGACAAGTCTTGGGAGACGAAAATGACTAACTACAACCAGGTGTACATCAACGGCAAATGGGTTGCACCAAGCAGCACCGACACGATTGAGGTTTGGGATTCGACCGATGAGTCGGTCATGGCCACCATTCCTTCATGCACTGCCAAAGAAGTAGATCTTGCTGCCAAGGCTGCGCGAGCCGCATTTGATTCGTGGTCGGCACTCGATGCTCAAGAGCGTGGCAAGTACATGAGTCGCATTGGTGATGGCTTGGCTGCACGCATGGATGAGATTGCCTCGGCCATCTCACGCGAGACGGGCATGACCAAGTTTTTGAGCCAAATGATTCAGGTTGGTTTGCCAATCAACTCGTTTAAGCAGGCTGCATCAATCGCCGAAAACTACTCGTACTCACGCGAAGTTGGATCATCTGTTGTTGTGCGCGAGCCGATTGGTGTTGTTGGTTGCATCACGCCGTGGAACTACCCGTTGCACCAAATCGCTGCCAAGGTGGCGTTTGCAATGGCCGCTGGTTGCACTGTGGTGCTCAAGCCAAGCGAAATTGCACCACTCGATGCATTCATCCTCGCCGAGATTATTGACGAGATTGGTTTGCCAGCCGGTGTGTTCAACATGATCACCGGCACCGGCCCAGTTGTCGGCGAAGCAATGTCGGCACATGCCGATATTGACATGATGTCGTTCACGGGATCAACCCGTGCGGGACGTCGCGTGAGCCAAGTTTCTGCTGAGACAATCAAAAAAGTTGCTCTCGAGTTGGGTGGCAAGTCGGCCAACATCATTTGCGCCGATCTTGATACCGAGACATTTGCCAAGGCAGTGTCGTCGGGTGTTGGCAAAGCATTTCTCAACAGCGGGCAAACATGCTCGGCACTCACCCGCATGCTCGTACCAAAAGCACGTCTTGATGAAGCAGAAGCAATTCTGACCGCAGCAGGCAACGCAGTTGTTGTTGGAGATCCGTTCGAAAAGACAACCCACTTAGGACCACTTGCATCAGCTGCACAACGCGACCGCGTGAATGGCTTCATTCAAAAAGGTATTGACGAAGGCGCAAAGGTTCTTGTCGGTGGTGTTGGCGTGCCAGAGGGAGTGTCGAAGGGCTATTACGTCAAACCAACAATTTTCTCCAATGTGACAACGTCGATGACAATCGCCCAAGAAGAAATCTTCGGACCAGTCTTGAGCGTCATTGCTTACAACGATGAAGAAGATGCAATTCGCATCGCCAACGACACGGTGTACGGCCTTGCCGGCGGCGTGTGGGCTGCCGACAAAGATCATGCGATCGCAATTGCACGTCGCATGCGCACTGGTCAGGTTGAAGTCAACGGTGGGGCATATAACGCCAACGCGCCGTTTGGTGGATACAAGCAGTCTGGTGTTGGTCGCGAATACGGCGACTACGGCTTCGAGGAATTCCTCGAGATCAAGAGCATGCAGCTCTAATCACTTAATTCACAATTTGTGAAGTTTGCCAAGCGCTAGCCAAGGCTGCATAGCGTCCATTTTTAGCAATGAGTTCGGCATGTGTGCCGTACTCGGCTACCTGTGCTGCGTCGATCACCGCAATGTGGTCGGCGCGTTGCACTGTTGATAGGCGGTGAGCAACAACGATCACGGTGCGTCCACTCATCAGGCGCTCGAGTGCGCGCTCTACTTCGGCTTCTGTGCCTGGGTCGAGGTTGGACGTTGCTTCGTCGAGCACCAATACCGCTGGATCGACAAGTGCTGCTCGTGCAAGCGCAACAAGTTGACGCTCACCCGCCGACAATCGGCTGCCGCGTTCGCGCACCTCGGTGTCAAGTCCGTCAGGAAACTGTGCAAAGTGTTCGGTTGCAGAGATGGCGTCGACTGCAGCATCAATCTCGGCATCAGTCGCAGATGTCTTGGCTATGCGCAGGTTGTCACGAATGGTTCCGTTAAACAAGAAGCCTTCTTGTGGCACGACGACAATGCGTTGACGTAACGAATCCATGGACCCCATTGTGAGATCTACTCCGCCATACGACACAGTGCCCGACACAGGGTCGTACATGCGGGCCATGAGTTTGGCGAGAGTTGATTTGCCCGCGCCAGTTGGGCCCACAAGCGCAAGTTTTTCCCCTGGCGCAACGCTGATCGAAACAGTATTCAGTGCTGGGTGCTCACCAGTTGCGTAGGTGAATGAAACGTTGTCAACCTTGAGTACTCCAGACTCAGGCAACGCAATCGCTGCAGGATGCTCATCAACTTCGGGTTTGGCATCGAGAATTGCAAACAGTTTGCTCAATGCTGCGCCAGCAGACTGCACGGTGTTGTACAACTGAGAAAGCTGTTGCACTGGGTCAAACAAACTCGAGATCAGCAGTGTGAAAGCAACGACCGTGCCGAGGGTGACATCACCGCGATGCACAAGCCATCCACCAATACCGATCATCAGTGCAGATGCAAAGACTCCAGAGAATTCAACGAGCGCAAAGTACCACGTGCTGATGCGCACACTGCGCTCGTGGCTATCAAACAACGCGCGATTTGATTTGAAGAACTTATCTTTCGTCTCTTGTTCCTGGGCGTAGGCCTGAATGACTCGTACAGTGGTGATGCCTTCTTGCAATGCCGACAAGTTTGCGCCAACACGCTCTCGCACTGTGAGGTATGCCTTATTGGAGTCGTGCTGGAACTTGATCGACGCAAGAACAATGATTGGCATGACACACATGGCAACGAGTGTGAGTTGCCAACTGAGCAACAGCAACACAACTATTGAAAATACGAGCATCAAGCCAGCAGACAAAAACTGCAATAAACCAAACTGCACAAGTTCGGCCATCGATTCGATATCGGCTGTCATTCGAGCAACAAGCACACCTGCCTTATTGCGATCAAAAAATGCCATTGACTGTCGTTGCATCTGACGAAATACGGCGAGGCGCAAGACTCGCAAAAACATCTCGCCAGTGCGATTGACATATAAGAAAAGCATCCGTCCAAAGATGTACGACAGGGTGACAACGGCGAGATACATGACGACAGACTGATTAAGTGCTTGTGTATTTTTTGCACGAATTCCAGCATCAATGCCATGACGCACAATGACTGGTGCTGCGAGTGCGCAACATGTTGTCACGATGACACAGGCAAAACCCACATACATCGTTTTGCGAAATGGTGCTGCCATTTTGAAAACACGGCCGATAATGGTGCGTGCCTGTGCCCTACTGAGGCGATCTTCGTCGGTAACTCCACCAGCTGTACCCCACATGTCAGTTGGCTACTTTCTTTGGCTGATCCATGCTGGCAAGCACTTCGCGATATCGCATGTTGGTTGCAGCAAGTTGTTCATGGGTTCCAATGGCTGCAATGGTTCCGCCATCGAGCAAGACGACTCTGTCGGCAAGCGCAATGGTGCCTGGTCTGTGAGCAATCACGATCGTGGTGCGTCCGCTCATAACCGTACGCATCGCTTCACGAATCTCGCCTTCTTTACTTGGATCAACAGCGCTCGTTGCATCGTCAAGTACGAGCACTCGAGGATCGGCAATGATGGCGCGAGCGATTGCGATGCGCTGACGTTGACCACCAGAGAGTGAGAACCCTCGCTCACCGATCACTGTTTCGTATCCGTTTGGAAGCTCGCCGATGAAGTCGTGAGCACCTGCAAGTTTGGCTGCGCGCTCCAGGTCTTGTTGACTTGCGGTCGACTTGGCAAACCCAATGTTGTGGGCAACTGTGTCGTTAAACAGCACGGTGTCCTCAAACACCACACCAATTTGCTGGCGCAAGTCGCGCAACTTGAGTTTGCGCACATCAACACCATCAAGAAATACGTGGCCAGAATTGGTGTCGTAAAACCGCAGCAACAGTCGCGCCACGGTCGACTTGCCAGAACCCGTGGCACCAACAATTGCGATTGACTCGCCACCGGCGATATCAATAGTGAAGTTACTCAACACCGGCTGTTCTGG
>WLKU01000082.1 GCA_009701105.1 Actinomycetota bacterium
CATGTGCGGTTTGTGCGCAATCTGTTGTCGGCAGAGAAACGCAAGAAGCTTGGTGTTGAGATTGCTCAGGCAGAGGGTGGATTGGAGATTGCTCAGCGGTTGATTGGCTCGCGGTTGACACCACAGATTCTTGACTCGATACGAAACATCAGCGTTGAGCCCAATGAGGTGTTGCGACGCTTTCAGCAAAACTCTGCTGCGTTTATTGCTGCGTTTGAGCAACTCAATGCTCGGACTGAAACTCATACTGCTGGTGGTCGTGGACGGTTTGGTGATGTTCCGAATGACATTGCTAACCGGGTGGAGATGTCGCCGCTTGACCAGGGGCCACTGCGGGCATCGTTGCGCAGGTATCAAGACTTTGGTGCCCGCTACCTGATCGTGCAGCGACGAACACTGCTTGGTGACGACATGGGGTTGGGAAAGACGGTGCAAGTTTTGGCTGCCATGTGTCATCTGCATGCCAATGGGCGACGTCACTTCTTTGTTGTTGCACCAAACAGCGTGCTGGTGAACTGGCAACGAGAAGTCACTAAACACACCGAGCTCTCTTCATATCTTGCGCATGGTGCGGAGCGTGAAGAGGTGATCAAGCAATGGGTGCGCCACGGTGGTGTTGCGATCACGTCGTATTCGACATTGCCCAAACTGCTGCCCTATTTGACAGCAATTGATTTTCTTGCGGTTGACGAAGCCCACTACGCCAAGAACCCAGAAGCCAAACGCACGATGGCTGTTGAACAGATAGCCAAGCGTTCGACATATGTGTCGTTGATGACGGGCACTGCTTTGGAAAACAAGGTGGAAGAACTGCATAACTTGCTGAACATTGCCAGCCCGGGTGCGGTGAGAGAACTGCAACCAATGCTGTTGGCCAACCGGGCGTTTGACAGGGCTGGCGTGGCAAAGAAGATTGCTCACGTCTACCTGCGCCGCACACAAGCCGATGTGTTGACTGAGTTGCCCGAACGCATTGAGGTAGACGAATGGGTCACCCTCACCGAAGAAGACCGTGAGATCTATAACAGTCAGCCAACCAACATCATGCTGAAACGACGGAGCGCGACTGTTACCCAGGCGAAGTTTGAACGCCTTCAAGACCTGGTTACTGAACACCGCCAGGCCGACCGCAAAGTGGTGGTCTACTCATTCTTTCGCCAAGTGCTCGATGAAGTGAGTGAGATGTTTGGTAACTGCGCGCAGCTCACCGGTGACAGCTCTACGTTGGAACGTCAACAGATCACTGACACGTTTACGAACACCGAAGGACACGCAGTGTTGGCTGCGCAGATAGATGCGGGAGGTATTGGGATCAACCTGCAGGCTGCATCAGTGGTGATTTTGATGGAGGCTCAATTTAAGCCTTCGACCGAATGGCAGGCCATTGCTCGAGTGCACCGCATGGGGCAAAGCCGAACAGTGAACGTGCACCGAATACTTGCTGCAAACACGATTGAAGAACACCTCGTGAACTTGATCGAGCAAAAGGCCAACCTGTTTATGGCCTATGCGCATGAAAGCGCAATCAAAGACTCGAGCCAGATGGCTTCAGACCCAAGCACTGCCTCGCTTGAACACGAGCTGATGCAACTACTCAAACACCAAGCACCTTGCTAGACGGTTGGTAAAACCAAGGTGAAGATCGAGCCTGTGCCCTCTGTCGATTTCACTGTTACATCACCAGTGTGCAGTAACGCGATGTGGCGCACGATGGCCAAACCCAAGCCCGTTCCACCCGTCTCTCGACTTCGGGCATCATCCACTCGGTAGAAGCGTTCGAACACACGACCCTGATGTTCGAGAGGGATACCTGGCCCGTTGTCGGCAACGCTGAGGAACAGTTGGCCGCCTTCAACCGAAGAATTAATTTTTACAATGGAACCCTGTGGACTGAATTTGATTGCGTTGTCGATCAGATTGACAAGCGCGGACAGCAATTGTGCGCGGTCGCCCGCAACCACGACATCGGGGTTGCCTTCAACGACAAGCATGACAGAACGAGTGAGAGCCACGCTGCGGAGCCGACCCAGTGCCGCTTCGATCACGGTGGGGATTTCTACCCGTTCGCGTTCTTGCAGACCATCAAACTCGATCCGTGCCAGCTCGAGCAAGTCACTCACTGTGTTGTTCAACCTGGTTACTTCATCCAAAATGATTTGGGCGAAACGGGCCGACTCGGTTCCTTCTGTGGTGGCTATGAGGTTTTCGGCTACTAACGAAATAGCACCGATTGGCGTACGGAGTTCGTGGCTGATGTTTGCAACAAAGTCTGTTCGTACCCGATCGATCATCAGTCGGCTTGTGATGTCTTCGACAATCGCTGCCGCACCACCGTCGACTAATGAGATTGTCTCTACTTCAAGCGTCCGTAAAGCAGGATCGCCAAATTCGATCATTGTCTTGATCGTGTGTCCATGGATGGCATCACGCAGCAGTTGTTGGATTCGTTCGGTAAACAATGCTTGATCCACAGACCCAGCAGAGAATATTTCGTAGACCGCGCGATTAACCCATGTGTTTGAGCCGTCACTGGAGGCAATAACGACGCCCATCGGCAACGCATTCATCGCCGTTCGCATCTGCACGAGCGACATATGTACTTCGTTGGATCGGCCGTAGTCCTCTTGTGCCGATGGCATTGCTTCTCTCTTCAACCACCTAGCCATTATTTGGTACGTCTGCGAAATGTACGCAGAGAGACGTAGTCAAGCCAAGACAGGAATGCCAACACCACATACGTTCCCGTCAGCAATTCGCCAACAAACCGAAATTCAGTGGGGGCAAGCGGAATAAGCAAGAAGCAAATTACGGCAAAAATCAAAAAGAGAACCGCGCGGCGATCGAAAGAAGTTTTCATGACAGCGCCGCTATCACCACATATGACAATGCGGACACCAGTGCGGCGCCGGGAATGGTGAGCACCCAAGCCCACACGACACGACGCGCAACGCCCCAGCGAACTGCCGACAATCGACGACTGCTGCCAACCCCGACGATCGCGCCAGTAATGGTGTGGGTGGTTGAGACTGGAATGCCCTTTAACGACGTGAAGAACAGTGTGATTGCGGCGGCCGTTTCGGCAGCAACTCCGCCCATTGGTTGCAACCGAGTCAGTTTGTTGCCCATCGTTTTAACAATCTTCCAACCACCAAACATCGTTCCCAATCCAATTGCCGTGTGCGCACTCAGCACTACCCAAATTGGAACGTCGCTTTCGGGTCCAACCTTGCCGGCACCAATCAGTAGCGCCAAGATGATGCCCATTGTCTTTTGCGCATCATTTGCACCGTGGCCGAGACTAAACGCTGCAGCCGACACAAGTTGCAAGCGTCTAAATACCTTATTTGTCATTTTTGTATTCTTAATTCTAAATACCAGCCACATCAGGACAAGCATCAGGATCATGCCAAGAGCTAGACCAACAAGTGGAGAAAAGATAATAAAGACTCCCGTCTTTCTCAGACCAGACAGGATGACGACATGACCGCCAGCTTTCATGATGCCGGCACCCATCATTCCTCCAATAAGTGCATGTGACGACGACGAGGGCAGACCTAAATAGGCCGTGAGCACGTTCCATGTGACTGCCCCAATAAGGCCAGCGAAGATAACCCCAATCGAAATCACGCTCGGATCGACGACACCTTTGGCGATGGTTTTTGCTACAGCCGTACCGAGAACAGCGAATGCAATGAAGTTCCAAAATGCGGCCCAGGCCACTGCCTGCACTGGTGAAAGTACTCGAGTGGCGACGACAGTGGCGATTGAGTTAGCGGCATCATGAAATCCGTTGACAAAGTCGAATACCAGTGCCAAACCAATCACTGCATACAGAGCAAAATTTGACATGAAAACCTATGCGTGCTTGATAGCGATTGATTGCACAACGTCGGAGACTTTCTCGACTGCGTCAATTGCTCGCTCTATCGCTTCTACGATTTCTTTCCAGCGTAAAATGTCCAGTGCATCGTGCGAGCCAGAAAACAACTCACCTGTAACTCGGCGAAACATTCGGTCGGCTGAGCTCTCGAGTTGATCGATCTCTTCAACAAGTTCAGTGATACTTGTAAACGAACTGAGATTGCGCATCAATGTCACATTTGTGAGGGTAATTTCTTCCAGCAATTGTGACATGTCGAAGAGCCCTGGCAACTCGGACGTTACGCGATGGAGAAATATCAGATCTGCTGCGGCAAACATTTCGTCGACGACATCATCAAGTTTGCTCATCAGCTCCTGCATATCTTCACGATCAAACGGCGTGACAAGCGAGCGCTCTAAGCGTCGATGAAATTCTCGAACGATTTCATCTGCGCGGCGCTCAGCGGCCATGATTGCGTCAATTTCAACTTCAGCTGGCGGCAGTGATCGTAAAATACCTGAAATTCGCTTTGCACAATCGTGTGCAATGACCGAAGACTCTTCGAGTAGTGGAAAAAAACCTTCATCACGTGGAAATATCCGGAATGCCATGACAACCTCTTTCGTAGACAGCACAAAACTACTCTGCTGGACGAAATTGCCCAATTTGGCTACTTGCGTGTGCGGAGGGTGCCCCAGCCACGATGAGTGACGCCACAAGCGATGCAGCTCCCTTCAACTATCTTGATCTGGTGAGCTCGCGCGACAGCCTCCATGCCAAGGTGAGGGCCATTCTCGAGAAGGCCAATCATCCCACCACCCCACAGGCCGAGGCAGAAACGGCAATGACAATTGCCACTTGAACGCGAGCTGATGCGACTGCTTGAAGAAGAGCAGTAGCTCTACTGCTTGCGATTAGGCGTGCGAACCGCCGGTGTGAGCAAATGTCTTGCTTGTGATCTGCCAACGGCCATCAAGAATTGCCAATTGGAAGAAGTTGGTAAACGAAAGTGTTCCCCAGAATCCATCTTCTGTAACGGATGCCGAAGCGGCGCTGCCAACAATCTGAACATCAACGATCTTTGCACTCGAGGGTTTGCCTGGTGACTCGACCATGAATGCAACAAAGCCATCTTTATCCATGTCGTAATCAACACCGTCTAGCGAGCCATACCAACGGGCACTCTTGTGAAAAGCCTCGTTGAGTTGATCAGCGTTTCCATTGCCCGCACCATCGATGTAGAGGTTTAACACTCTGGTGACTTCTTTTGTGTCTTGGCTCATTACATTCTCCAGTTCGCTCAGAGCAATCCACGAAGGTGTGAAGGGCTGAAGAGAACTTTACAGAGAGCACATATAATTAATCAATAAAAATGTGGGTCTATCCGATCATTTTTTCTGTTGGGGGCAGAAATAGTACTAACTCAACTTTTGATGGCACTCCCCAATTAAGACTTGGCCCGACTTCTTGGGAAATTCCCTGATGTGATCGCTCAAAGAAGAGAAGTAGTACTGCTCGCAGCTAGGCGCGCGAGCCACCGGTCTGGGCAAACGTCTTACAGGTGATCTGCCAACGTCCATCAAGAAATGCCAAGGTAAAGAAATTGGTAAACGAATTTGTTTCCCAGAATCCTTCTTCTTTCACTGTTGCCGTAGCAGCCGTGCCAGCAATCTGAATATCAACAATCTTTGCACTTGAAGGGTTGCCTGGTGTCTCGACCATTAATGCAGTAAATCCGTCTTTGTCGATGTCGTAATCAAGCCCGTCCATTGAACCAAACCAACGTGCACTCTCATGAAAGGCTGACCATAAACAATCAGCATTTCCGTTGCCTGCACCATCGATGTAGAGATTTAATACCCTGGTTACCTCTTCTAGGTCTTTACTCAATGCATTCTCCAGTTCACACAAAACGATCCACGGAGATGTGAAGGGCTTAAGCGAACCTTACAAACAACAATGCTATTAAGCAACACGAATGTGGGCTAATCGAATGATTCTTTTGATGTTGGGGTAGAAATGGTACAAACTAAAAGTTTGGTGACAATACCCAATCGACATCCATCCAGCTTCTCGGGAAGTCACCTGACGCCAGCCCTCAAGTTGAAAGGTGTCAATTTGGTGCTGCTATTGGACTTTGCACTGCCTTTTGCGTGCAAATAGGTCATCGGTGTAACGAACACCCATCAACTACTTTGATCTGGTGAGTTCACGCGACAGCCTCCATGCCAAGGTGAGGGCAATTCTCGAGAAGGCCAATCATCCCACCACCCCACAGGCCGAGGCAGAAACGGCATTGGCTCTCGCCTTTCGGTTGATGCAGAAATATGACTTGGACGAAGATGCTGTGTCGGGCAGGCAGGCACGAGATGCTTCCTCTCATGAAGTGAC
>WLKU01000083.1 GCA_009701105.1 Actinomycetota bacterium
AGCACTGGTGTGCATAACACCTGCAACATCGACTCCGGTTTTTGGAATGAACTTGGTGATTTCGTCTAGAGGTAAATCATCAAAAGCATGAAATGCAACGACGCGGCCATCTGTTGTACGCCGTGCGCTCAGGCCAAACCATACGGGCAGTCCTGTTGCGAGCGCTGCCTCGAGTGCAAGCGGGACGCGGGTAGGTTCGTACATCATTTCGAGCATGATGTGGTCGACGCCCGCTTTTTTGAGAACCTGTGCAAGTTCGTGAAATGCATCTGATATTTGGTTGAGTGGAGGTGTCTTGGTTGGGTCGACAACTGCAGTGCCCTCGGCGACAGGCACCATGTGAGAGAGCGAACCAGCAACAACTACTTTGCGACCGGCAGGTGCCAAGTCGCGCGCGCGCAGTGCAGCCTCAACAGCGATGGTATTGATCTCTTCTACACGGTCGCCAAATCCTGCATCAGTGAGCATCAGGCGGGACGATGCAAATGTGTTGGCCGTAATGACGTCGGCACCTGCCTTGATGTAGTCGAGATGAATCTCGGTGAGTAGCGCGCTATTTGTGAGCGAAGCAGGGCCACACCAAGCAGCAGTGTTCATCTGCGCGCCACGGCGTTGCAACTCGGTACCGGTTGCACCATCTAAAACAATGATGTCTTTGGCGTCTAGGCGCTTTTTGATGTGTTGATAATTCATAGATATCAACATTAACGGTGTGCCGCTTGAATGTAGTCCTCGGAATTGGCTCTGTTGTTATGAGCTAGTTGGCGCAACGGTCGTGCCGGCCACAACACCGAGCAACACAAAAACAGTGCCAGCGACGTATCGCTGCACAAATGGAAGCGATCGACCGGTGAGCAGCCGAGACCGCAATGCACTTGCGGTCAGCGCATACAGCGCGTCGGTGATGCAACCAATTAATACAAAGGTTGAGCCCAAGATGAGCGACTGCAGTGCTGGCGAACCACGACCAGTGTCAATAAATTGCGGCAAAAACGATAAAAAGAACAATGCAACTTTGGGATTAAAAATATTGACAATGATTCCCTGAGTGAATGATCGACGCAATGTAACTGAAGTTGAAGTGTCCGAAAATATTGCTGGTTTGCGTAGGAGTGTGCGCAAGCCAATGAAAACCAAATAACCCGCACCAATCCACTTGACTGCCGTAAATGCGGTTTGAGAGGCAGCGATGATCGCAGAGAGTCCTGCCGTGGCCGCTACGACGTGAAAGAAGTTTCCGATCTCGAGTCCGGCTACCGCAGACAATGCAACGCTTCTACCGTCTGAAACGCTGCGGTTAATGATGTACAGCACGGCGGGACCAGGAATGACGAGTAGTGCAAGCGACGCCGCAGCGAAGGCGAGAAGTGAGTCGAGAGGAGGGATACTTCCACGATAGGGGTCAATTCAGTACCACAACCAGTAATTAGGTGTAGGGTAAGCACAACTAGGCAAGCAATGATCGGGGGATCATCATGAGGGGATCAATTCTTAAGGCAGTTCCAGTTGCACTGTTCTTGACCGTCGCAACAGTGGGTTGTGGGGCAGACAGCAACGATGGAGCAAATGCAACGAGCAATGACATCACCGGAACACTTCACGAATGGGCAGTGGAAATCGATGCGACAACCGCGGCAGCAGGTGACGTCACATTCACTATGACCAATGAGGGCACAATTGGCCATGAGTTCCTGGTAGTAAAAACCGATATCGCAGTCGGGGCAATTCCTCTTGATGGAGATCACTTTGCCGAGCCAACCGATGGCATTGAAGTGATCAATGAAATTGGCGAATTTGCTAAGGGCACAACTGAGTCGTTGACGGTTAATTTGACGCCAGGTACATATCAGTTGGTTTGCAACTTGCCAGACCACTATGAGGCAGGGATGAGTATTTCATTCAAAGTCGAATAAGACATATGGGTTTCCCAACTCGTATGGGTCGGGTGACATTTATTAGTCTGTAGATCATGAGAGTTTCTGTCATTGATGACGCATGCCATGGCCACCAGATGTGTGCGATTGCCGCACCAGAGGTTTTCGGAAGCGATGAAATGGGAAATGCCATTGTGCTCATAGACGGTGACATCCCTGCAGAGTTGCAGGCTAAAACTCGACGAGCAGAATCAAATTGCCCGGAGCGTGCAATCGTCATCACCGATTAATTTTTCATGAACCAATAACTGGGGGAGTTATTACTTATGACTGAAGTTCGCAAACCTGTAGAAGATTTGTTGACCGACTACGACATTTTTGAGCCGGAGTTTGTCAAAGACCCGTATCCAAGTTTTTCTGAAATACGTGAATCTGCTTGCCCGATCGCGCGCACCGAGCGCTATGAAGGATCGTGGTTGCCAACGCGTTACGAAGATGTTGTAGCAATCGCGCAAGAGTACGAGACGTTTACATCGCGTGGCATTTTGGTTGTGCCACCATTTCCTGGTCAAGGTGAAGGCGCCTACGGCGGAGTTACAGCACCACCAATCACTTCCGACCCACCAGATCATCACTGGCATCGTCGACTGATATTGCCGGTGTTTTCACCACAGTCTGTTGCCAAGTTTGAGCAGGGCACACGCGACTTGTGCAACCAGCTGATTGATGAAGTGATTGATAAGGGCACTGCCGACGCGGCAGCCGATTACGCGCAACACATTCCTGTTCGCGTGATCGCAACTTTGCTTGGCGTGCCACTCGAGATGGAAGCCGATTTCACTGCATGGGTGCGTGCGGCACTTGAAAACATTCTGGATGCAGAAGGACGTAAATGGGCTCGCAAGAACATCATTGAATTCTTTTTGGCGCAAGTTGCAGAGCGTAAACAGAATCCTCGCGAAGACGACTTCATTACCGAGTTGATGAACACCGAAGTAGAGGGCAAAGTTGTGCCAATCGAGTACGTGCTTGGTGTTTGCAACTTGATGCTTGTCGCAGGAGTAGACACCACGTGGTCTGCAATTGGCTCATGCATGTGGCACATGGCCCAGCATCCAGAGCACCGCAAACAATTGCGCGAAAATCCAGACTTGTGGCCAACAGCTATTGAAGAGCTGTTGCGCATGTATGCGCCAGTGACAATGGCTCGCATTGTTGATCATGACGTCGAGTTTCAAGGTTGCCCGATGAAAGCAGGCGATCGAGTTCTCATGGCTTTCCCAGCGGCTAACCGTGACCCACGACAATTTGAAAACCCTGACGAAGTGATCTTGGATCGAGAGCACAATCGCCACGTTGCATTTGGTTCTGGCATTCATCGTTGCGCAGGCAGCAACTTGGCGCGACTCGAAGTACGCGTTGCATTGCAGACGTGGCTCGAGAGAATTCCCGAATTTGAACTTGTTGATAAAACTGACGTGACATGGGCGGGTGGCCAAGTGCACGGCCCGCGCAAGTGCTTGGTGAAGTTCTAGCTAGTTTTTGCCTTCAACATCAATCTTTGGCAGGAGACGGTTGATCCACGCTGGAATCCACCAGTTGCGATCACCCAAGAGTTCCATTGTTGCTGGAACTAACACCATGCGCACGATTGTTGCATCGATGAATACGGCAACTGCAAGACCAAGTCCAAACAACTTGAGGTCGCGGTCGTAGCCGAGCACGAATGAACCGAACACGAACACCATGATCAACGCAGCGGCAGTGATGACTCGCGCAGTTGCTGCAAGGCCATCGGCAACAGCAGATGCGTTATCGCCAGTGCGGTCGTATTCTTCTTTGACACGCGAGAGCAAAAACACTTCATAGTCCATCGACAAACCAAAGACGATTGCGAACAACATCATCGGAGCCCACGACTCAATTGGTCCGGCTTTTCCAACACCAATGAGACTGATTCCCCATCCCCATTGAAAAACGGCAACGAGTACGCCATAAGCCGCACCGATTGACAACAGGTTCATGATTACTGCTTTGAGTGGCACGAGCAAACTGCGAAATACGGCCATCAACAACAAAAACGAAAGGGAGAGGACACCGATAAACAGATACGGCATGCGCGAACCAATTGCCGTAGCAAAATCAGCGCCAGACGCGGTGAAGCCACCAACTTTTGCGTCAACACCAGTTGGTGGAATGACATCACTGCGCAAGAACTTGACGAGATCGTAGGTTGCTGCGTCTTGTGGGGCAGTGGTTGGGTATGCGATAACTAGCGAGAGTGATCCATCGGCGGATGCTGGTGTGCTTTGAGCAAATGCAATACCTTCTGTTGATTGCAGCGTGCCTACGAACGCGGCAAGTGCATCAGGGTTTGCTGCGGTATCACCCTGCACGGTGATGTAGAGCGGACCATTAAATCCTGGACCAAAACCGTCTGCGAGCATGTCAAATGCCTTGCGCACAGTCGTAGTTGTCGGTGCATTGCCGTTATCGCCAAAGCCGAGCCGAATCGATGCAAGTGGGGCTGCCAAAACGAGCAGAATTGCGGTTGCACTGAGTGCGGCTGACCAAGGACGACGCTGAATAAAACGACTCCAGCGATACCAAAATGTGAGTTCCTTGGCTTTTTTCAATCGATGTTTGATTGGAGTGCGCAACGGCTTGATCACCAAACTGATGAGTGTGACACCAACGGTGATGGCAAGACCCACCAAGAAAATCTTTATTGAGTGATTGATTACTGCGATCAGAGAGATCAATACAAAAGCAACGAGTGCAACGAGGGCGGCACGAGTTGTGACGTTGACCCGATGTTTGACTACTGCAAGTAGGGCTGGAAGAAGTGTGATTGACGCAATGATCATCAAGAGCACACCGACTACTGCGCCAATTGCTAAGCCGCGAGCAAATGCGAGCCCCATTAAGAACAGTCCAAGCAATGAAATGATCACGGTGATGCCAGCAAAAATCACAGCACGACCAGAAGTGTCAACCGCGTCAACGACCGCATCTTCGACGCTGAGACCATTCTCGAGTCCTTCGCGATAACGAGTCACAATAAATAATGCGTAGTCGATGCCAACTCCTAGTCCGATCATCGCAACGAGTGATGTGGTGAAGTCGGGCATTCCAACAACGTGACTAAAAATGGTAACGAGTGATGTGCCAGCACCGAGACCAATCAACGCCGTGCCAATAGGCAAACCCATCGCGAGCACCGAACCAAATGCAAGAACCAGAATGATTACTGCTGCAAGTAATCCGTACAGCTCGCTAGCTGGTAACTCAAACACATCAAAGATTTCTCCTCCGTATTCAATCTCAACACCATCAAGACTGAACTTCTTGCCAATTTCTTGGATTTCGGAACCAAGCGAGATCAATTCACTTTGCGAGCGCAAAGTGACGTCGATGACGGCAAAGGCTGTTGTACCTGATGGGTTGATCTTGCCTGGGGTGTCGAAGGGGCTCGATACTGTAACTCCCGAAATTTGGGCAACTTGGGTAAACATTTCAGTCATGGATGATTTGATTTCATCCGATGTGACTCCATTAGACGAAGTGAATACGATTTGCCCACCGAAGCCAGCGCGGTCTGGGCTGTTGGCTTCAAGAAGCTCGCGAACGTCATTTGATTCACTCTTTGGAAGCTCGAATTGTGTAGCGAAGTTTGGTCCAACCGAATTTGAGATTGCACCCAAAACAATGACGAGCAGTAACCAAAATCCGACCATCAATCGGCGATGGCGTACGGAAAAACGAGCAAGACGAATCAACATGTGGGGGGATTCTTTCGGGGGGATAATGCAAGCTGGGCTTGCGTATGAACAAGTTAAATGTTAGTCAGGCATGCCTATTTTGTCTGGCCACTATCCCGTGGCATTGTTCACTGCCAAATTGATAGTGAGAAATTTACTCGCGCCACGAGACATCGGTTGGCCACTCGCCAATGCCACCTTGTTCGATCAGCATTCCTGAAAGTTTGCGATTGGTGTGTCGTGATCGCCAAACCAACATGTCTTGTGCCATCGCCAAAGTTGTCGCAGGGTCATGACTGTATGTGCGCCACGTTGCATCAACTGCGAGGTCAAACGAAAGTGACGAGCCATTTCCAAATTGCACATATGCGCGATCGTCGTAGCAACGAGTGGCGAGATGTTGTTGCTCGAGTCGTTGATCCCACGGCCATTCGCGTGCACCCATGCGGATGAACACTGATCGCCAGTCGTATTCCCACGTTGCTGCATTGCGCCAGAGTGCTGGCGTTGTGCCGGTCAAAAACGGCGTGAGGGGTAGTCCGTCGCATTGCAACGGAACCGGTTGATCGAGCGCATGTGCGATTGTC
>WLKU01000084.1 GCA_009701105.1 Actinomycetota bacterium
ACATTCAGACGATGTGGTGGCAGCCGGACGTCCTCCGTGCATATTTTGCGGCCACCCGATTGATCTTGACGGTCACGCATGCCCACGAATGAACTAATTGAAATCCTGCTTCACGGGCAGGTCGAAATTGTTTCGCGCATGCCGCACAGTAGTAATGCAACCTTCTTAGTAAACATCACGTGCAATGACAAAGAGGTTCAGGGCATATACAAGCCACTCAAAGGCGAACGCCCATTGTGGGACTTTGAACCAGGCTTACATCGCAACGAAGTTGCGGCTTACCGACTTTCTGAAGCAATGGGTTTAGGAATTGTGCCGCCAACAGTTTTGCGTGATGGCCCTTTTGGAGAAGGCTCGGTGCAACTTTTTGTAGATGTGGATGTGCAACAGCACTATTTCACCATCTTTGAGCAACGCGAAGATCTGCATGACCAACTGCGAGCAATGTGCGCATTTGACATTGTTGCGAACAACACCGACCGCAAAGGTGGGCATTGCCTCATAGATGCCGAAGACCACATTTGGGCGATCGATCACGGCGTGTGTTTCTCCCCCGACTTCAAACTGCGCACAGTGATTTGGGAATTTGGTGGAGAAGAACTACCCGACAATCTGCGAACCGTCATCGAACCGCTCATTGAGACTGTTCCTCTCGATGTTTCTGCGCTTCTCAGTAGTGAACAAGTTGTGGCTTTGCAAGAACGAGCCCAATGGATCTGTGAGGGCGGAGCATTTCCAATTGATCGCAGTGGCACGCGATATCCGTGGCCAATCCTTTGAGCGATTTCAACCAACTCATCGACCGAAGCGACCTGGATGGTTTGGTGCGCGCGGTAGACGACTTGTGTTCAAGCCGCGATTGGTCATCACTCTTGCAACTGCGCAACTCGTGCAGGCTCGCAACAGCAAGTGGCAAGCAACTTTGGCCGGCTTCGACGCTTGCCGAATACCGACTCGCACTTCTCGCACCTGCACACATCGCCGCCCAGGTGGTCGTGGAAGGCTCTGGAAGGTTTACTCTCGGGCCACTCACAGAAGTGATCGCTCAAAACCATCAGTGGTCGGAGTTGCAAGACGAATTACCTCATTCTCCAATTGCTTCGTTCGTTGCACACGAGTGTGCATTGCGCGGTCAGCACATCGAAAACCCTGCTGATGTTTTTGAAGCACTCGAGACCCCGCTCGAATTACAGAATTGGGAACCCAACTACGAACTTGCCGTCTACCGCGACAACTCTGCAGAGTTTCCATCGCCCGAACTTCCGCCAACGTCAACAGGTCGTGTTGTAACCGCTGCTACTTCATCAGAGATAGCAATTGTTCAGGACAATGTTGTCGCAGATGCAGTGCATCAACTAGTAAGTGCTTGGACAACTTCATCCAATGGCACATTGCAGGTTGGCGCAGCACGCGGTGATGAAACTCACGCACTTGCATCTCTGAGCATTACATCGGCAACACTGCGCGAACTCGAGCCAACTCAAGCATTGGCGTTGTTGGCTTGGGCCGGCGCAAGCGGTGGTGCATTTGGTCGGCGTCGTGGTGCTGCTGCAGGGCGTGACAGTGCATGGTGGCTGCTCGGTGCACTTTCCGGGCGGGCAGATCAATGGCCTCTCAAGAACGATGAGGTTGGCGATGTGCTGCATTCATTGAAGTGGTGGTGGTTTGATGCAGACCAGAGCCCAACTGGCTGGCAACTGCAACTTGTGATCGTCGACGATCAGCGCGGTATGTCTTGGGCGATCAATGCCCGAGACTCGGTTGCTTGACAACCAGAGCACGACCTGTGTAACACTCAAAAATATGGATGACGTAATTGGAAAAAAATTAAGCAGTCGATTCGATGCAATCGACAGGCGGTTCGACGCCATAGACCTTCAATTCGAAGTCATTCGCCGTGAAATGAATGAAGGCTTCAATCGACTTGAACACTTCCTGACCGATCACTGGACAAATAATGTCAGATTGATGATCGCTACGAACATCACAGTATTAGGCACTGTCATTGCCTCACTTGCATTTCTCTCTCACTACCTCAAGTAGGTAAACGCTCTAGAGGATTGTGACAAGAGCGATGATCAACAACGCAATGCCAAGCAGTTTGCTCGCGAGCGTGGATGGCCAAGCTTTACTCGAACGACCGAACCACCCAAATACGGTGAGCACAAGCCCAGGAATACCAAGTAACACGAATCCGTACTGCACCATCTCATCTGGATTCGGGACATTGTCAGCGACAAGACCTCCCCACCACTTGGCTACAAACAACATCAAAACTATCTTGAATATTCCGCGTGGAAGATAACGATGCATCGCTTTAAAGTCTGGGAATCTTTCTTCGATAAGTCCGATGAGTTTCGGCGCGAGGTACAACAAGCCGCCGAGCCACAACGCCCAGTTGTTGCCGATAAAAACGACTGCAACAAACATAAAGACGCATGTTCGAACCATTGCCGACACTAACTTCTGTCGCTCCGGCACTTCGGGCAACTGTTGATTTTCGATTTTCGTGAGTCGACTTGGCGTCAGCACACGTGCAGTATTTTCGAGTGCATATCGAGCTGCTAGTGCGAGTAGAGCAACAACACGTATTACTCCTATGCGATCGGCATCAACAGTGCGAATGCCAGTGAGTGCGGGCAACGCCGAGAACATTGCACCTGCAACCCAAGCGCCGAACAGTGTGATTAATACAAAATCAGTAGCACGTTGCCAAACCCCTAGTGAGCCAGACGCCAAACGGCGGAATGGGCGCATTGCAGAACCTGCAAGTGAGACTGCAAACGCGAGGACCCAAATGCCAAGTATCCCGCGCACCGAATCGGTGGTGTTAAACGCCGAGTGGAAGTTTGCGAGCACGGCAAATACTGCAACTGCGATAAATCCGGCGAACGAATCAAAGATTCCGATCACCATTAACGTCGCCATCAATGCCAACGAAGGCATCACAACTTCATAGTTCGTATTGCGTGCAGCAAGTACGCCAACGATCACGGCGAGCAATGGCATCGCCATCCATAGCCAACCAAGCAATGCTCGTAAATATGCTCCATCGGCAAACACACGAGCGATCATTGGAGACTTTCGAACCACGCGTGTTGGCATGTCATAAGACAACCGATCAAGCATCGGCAACACTGGTGGATGCACGGTGTCAGAACGCTCATCTGTATTTGACGCACGGAAATTCACTGACACCTCTGCCAAGTCGCCAGACTCCCGCTCTTCTTTGCGTGACGCAACAGCACCAAGTGCAGCCAGCAGCACCATTGCTTCGACAGTCAGATCGATCACCTTTCGCGGTTCACTGCGTGGCTTGTACGGGCCAACAACTTTGGGAGGCGCGATCACTTCAACGCCCACGTCGACCGAGCGCAACGTACCGTCTGGGGCGATGCCATTGACCTGTGCTGTGTGGTCGCCCACATGCACGTCCGGTCCGATTTGATAACGCTGCGTAAATTCTCCGTTTGCGTCAACCTTGAGCTGACCCAATTCTTTCGGAGTCGAGAACAGCCATGTGGACGCATCGCTATTGGGTTGCAACCCACCGCCAGCAACAGTGATGTAGTCATCGTGTTCGACAATGACCATGCCGCGGCTATTGAGACGAACCGTCTTGTTTTCGTTTGTCAATGCAGCGATCACTATGCGCAAACCATCGCTTGTAGTGAGAACAACCGAGCTCGCACCAACGGGCTCAACTTTGACCCATCCGTCGGGTGCCATACCCGCAACAGAACCAACGCCATCAGCGATCTTTACAACTTCAGTTTCTATTACTGGTATGCGTGGGTTGGGTTCAGTGAACTGCACTGACAGGGCTGTCGATCCTGGTGAACCGCTGTCGACAGCAGCAACAGTCGTCGTCGGTGCCACCGTCAGAAGTGGTGCCAAAGGTGTGAATGCAGTTGTTACCGGAGAAGTCGCTGTGGTTGTAGTCGTCTTGCGAGCTCGTGGTACGACTGTGGTTGTAGTAGTTGCGACAGGAGCAATTGTCGTCGTAGTCGTCGTAGTCGTAGTAGTGGTTGTGGTAGTTGCTACAGGAGCAATGGTCGTTGTAGTCGTCGTGGTTGTAATTGTGGGGGTAGGCAACGTAGTTGTTGTCGTAGTTGTGGGTTCGGGTTCACCTGAACCTCCACCGCCTGAAGGTGCAACGGTTGTAGTTGGCGACGGAACAGTTGTAGTTGGCGACGGAACAGTTGCAGTTGTCGTAAATGATATTGCATCATTTCCGGCAGTGTCTTGTATTGCCGAATTAGATGTCGCAGAGTTTGGAGAAGGAGCCGTGTAGGCAACTGAGATGGCATCACCAGTATTAGTTGGTGTTCCAAGAGTCAAAATTACCGTTGACCCACTCACGGCAATCGCACTCACAGTTAAAGTCGTGATGCCAACGGTAACGACGAAGTCGCCAGCAACAGCAGTAGTCGAATTGATCGATTCATTGAACGTAAGAGTTACTTGTGTGCCGGCAGTGTTTGCTGCTGCCGAGCTCAATGTTGGTGCAGTCGTATCAATAACAATCGCTTGTGCGCCAGCAATGTTGTTGGCGCCAGTTGGTACCGACGTTGATGTCATTGCATTACCCGCCGTGTCAGCCGGCGCACTCGTCAACACATAAGACGACACGGTCAAATCAGCGCTGTTATCCCCAGTACCAACCGTGTACGTTCCGGTCAGTGTCGTAGATGTCGCCTTCGTCAGTACCACTGTGTCACCTGTATCAAGCGTGACGGTGATTGATGCGCCATCAACAACGGCCTCACTCATCGTTGCTGTGATATTTGCAGTACCACCGACACCCAGCTTTCCATTAGCCGTTGTTGAAGAAAACGACGAAACCGTTGGTCTCGTCGTATCAATTGTGAGACTCACGGCTGCCGAAATGGCAGAGTCCACCCCACCGCCGGTTTGCTTTGAGGTAATTGACCAGACACCGTCGGCAAGCGTGCCTAAATTGCAACTGGTTTGCGCGGTTGCAGTAAAAGTGCACGTCACGTTTGCCGAACCTGCCTTCGTTGCCGTAATAGTTACCGTGTTGCCATTTGTTGCACCGCTCACTGAAAGAGTCGGTGTGTTGTCCGATGTGATGTTGTCTGAACTAGAAGAACCGGTATCAGAGCCAGCGTCGACATCTGGCGTGCCAGGGGCGGCTGGCAAGTAGGTGAAGCCTCCGGCCAGTGTCGAAGCCTGAGTATCACTATTTGTAACGACAACATCTTTGGCACCAGTGGTGCCCGCAGGAGTTGTGCACGTGATCGAATTTGACGAAACGACTACCACGCTGGTGCATGAGGAACCACCGATTGTGACCGTGGCACCCGATGCAAAACCAGTTCCCGTTATTGTGATTGACGTTCCACCACTGACAGTGCCAGATGAACTTGATACCGAACTAACTACAGGCGGCGTAGTGCTAATCGCGATTGCGTGTGCGCCGGCAATGTTGTTGGCACCACTTGGCAACGACGTTGATGTCATTGCATTACCTGCGGTGTCAGTCGGTGCACTCGTCAACACATAAGACGACACCGTCAAATCACTACTCGTATCACCAATGCCCACTGTGTACGTACCCGTCAGAGTGGTGCCCGAGGCTTTCGTTAAAACCACCGTGTCGCCGGTATCAAGCGTGACTGTAATTGACGCACCATCAGCCACCGTTTCACTCATCGTTGCTGTGATATTGATCGTCGTACCAATCCCATAGGTTCCGTCAGCCTTCGTTGAAGAAAATGACGAAACGGTTGGCCGAGCTGTATCTATCGTCATGCTTATTGCCGACGAAGCAGCCGACGTGACACCACTATTCGTCTGCGTTGAAGTAACCGACCATGTGCCATCGGCAAGCGTGCCCAAATCACAGCTCGACTGCGCAGTTGCAGTAAATGTGCACGTCACATTCGCCGAACCGGCCTTCGTAGCCGTCACCGTCACCGTGTTGCCGTTGGTTGCACTACCAACCGAAATAGTTGGCGTGTTGTCAGATGTGACACCGTCGCTATTCGACGAGCCGCTGTCAGATGCCGTTGCCACTGCAGGCGTTGCCGTGGCAGAAGGTGGTGCAATATATGTGAAACCGCCGCTCAATGTTGCCGCTTGCGTATCGGTATTAGTGACTACAACATCTTGTGCGCC
>WLKU01000085.1 GCA_009701105.1 Actinomycetota bacterium
ACACTCGGTCACGAGATCGAAGGTCGTAACGCCACGCATCAAATCAAAAAAATGACCGATGAACAGTTGCGCACTTTGCGCGACACTCTGCATCTCAATGACGAGATCCCAGACTCAGCACTCAGCGGTGACGATCCACCGTATTTCCGCCCTGCAGAGGACAGTGTCGAATACCAATACATGATGGAACGTCGTCGCGCACTCGGCGGCTCGGTACCAAAGCGCACTACCACTGCGCGCAAACCACTTGTATTGCCAAGCCCAGAAGCGTTTAGCGAGTTTGACTCTGGTAGCGGCGAACAAGCGGTGAGCACAACCATGGTCTTTACTCGCCTGTTGCGCAACATGGCTCGCGATAAAGATTTTGGTGCGCGTGTTGTGCCAATCATCCCCGATGAAGCTCGCACATTTGGAATGGATTCGTTATTCCGCGAACTCAAAATCTATGCATCACAGGGCCAAAAATACGAGCCCGTTGATCACGCACTGTTGCTGAGCTATGCCGAATCAACATCGGGTCAAATTCTCGAAGAAGGCATCACCGAGGCTGGCAGCATGGCCAGTTTTATTGCTGCAGGCACTAGTTACGCAACGCGTGGCGTGCCAATGGTTCCGTTCTACACATTTTATTCCATGTTTGGCTTTCAACGTGTAGGGGATCTCATTTGGCAAGCAGCCGATGCACGCACGCGTGGATTTTTGCTTGGAGCAACTGCCGGTCGCACAACACTCATGGGTGAAGGTTTGCAACATCAAGACGGACACAGCCTGTTGCTCGCGAGCACGGTTCCCTTCTGCCAGGCATATGACCCCGCATTTGCCTATGAAGTTGCCGCGATTGTTAAAAACGGTCTCAATCGAATGTACGGCGATACACCTGAAGACATTTTTTATTACATCACGCTGTACAACGAGAATTATCAGATGCCAGCACGACCAACATCGCCGGCAATTGAGGCCGACATCGTGCAGGGTTTATACAAGTGGCAAGAGGCCACTGGCGGCAAGCACCGCGCAACAATTTTGTTTTCAGGTGCTGCCCAAGGTGCTGCACGAGCAGCAGCCGCAGAACTACTTGAGAAATATGATGTCGGCATCGACTTGTGGTCTGCTACTTCATACAAAACATTGCGTGAAGAGGCGCTCGAAGTGGAGCGTTGGAACAAACTGCACCCTTTAGGTGCACCACGCCAGCCGCTCGTAACCCGTTTGCTCAGCGACACACCAAACCCCTTTAGCCCAATTGTCGCGGTCACCGACTTTATGCGCGCAGTGCCCGAGCAGGTTGCAAGGTTTATCCCCGGCCGATCGTTTACTCCTCTTGGCACTGACGGCATGGGCCGGAGCGACACCCGAGAAGCATTGCGCCAACACTTCGAAGTCAACATGCCCCATGTGGTTGTCACGGTCTTGCACCAACTTGCTTTGGCCGGCACTATCAAGTCAGATGTCGTGCAAGCGGCAATCACTGCGTATGCAATCAACCCAGAAGGCATCAGCCCGCTCTATTCATAAGCGATACTTGTAGCTATGGCTGCAGCTACATCATCCTCCCCAACTCGCGCACTATTCATCACGGGTATCCCAAAGGCTGACGCATTGCTCAACAGCAATGGAACGGCATTGCTCATTGGCATGCTGCTCGATCAGCAAGTGCCCATGGAGTGGGCGTTCACTGGTCCTTACACGATCAAACAAAGACTCGGTCATTGCGACGCATCAAAGATTGCAGCAATAAAAGAAGACAAATTTGTTTCAATCTGCTGTGAGAAGCCTGCCATTCACCGATTTCCAGCATCAATGGCAAAACGAATTCATCAGATGTGCGTGATCCTTGATGCCGAATACAAAGGCAAAGGATCGAACGTGTGGAAGAAGATTGAAGACGCAGAGGAATTGCGCAAGCGGCTTCGACAATTACCTGGCTATGGCGAGGAAAAAACTGAGATCTTTATCGCTCTACTCGGCAAAACATTTGGAGTGCGCCCCTCCGGATGGAAAAAGGCTGCTGGTGTGTTTAGCGATGCCAAACCACGTTCGGTTGCTGACATTTATTCACAAACATCCCTGCTCAAAGTGCGTGGCTTCAAGCAGATGCAACGGGCGCAAGATGTTGACAAACAAGACCGTCCCCGTCGTTAGGGTTATTGCATGACTGTTCTTGTCACTGGTGGCGCTGGGTACATCGGATCCCATACCGTGCGCGCACTCGTTGCCCAAGGTCGCGACGTTGTGGTGCTTGACTCACTCGAGCTTGGTCACAAAAGTCGGGTTGGCAACGTGCCATTCGTTGAAGGCAACATCACCGACGCAAAGATCATCGACAAGGTATGCCGCAAGTTTGAAGTTTCCGAAGTCATTCACTTTGCTGCCTACAAAGCAGTCGGTGAGTCGATGGAGCAACCATTGCGTTACTACAACAACAACGTTGCCGGCTCGATCTCACTTGTGCGCGCGCTCATGGCCAATGGTGTTGAAAAGATTGTCTTTTCTTCATCGGCGGCGGTTTACGGCAACCCCGATCATGTACCTGTCACTGAAGACGCACCGTTACGACCCGAAAGTGTGTATGCCGAAACCAAGGCGATCGTAGAAAGGTTTTTGGCATCATGTGAATCAATCGGCTTACGTTCGGTAAGTCTGCGCTACTTCAACGCCGCTGGTGCAAGTGCCGATGGATCCATTGGTGAAGACTGGTCGATGTCACAAAACCTCGTTCCACTGGTGATGAAAGCGCTACTCGGATTTAGTGGACCGCTCAATGTATTTGGCAACGATTATCCAACCCCCGACGGCACCTGCACGCGCGACTACATTCACGTCGAAGACTTGGCTGCTGCACACATCAAGGCACTCGACTATCTCAACGGCGGCGGCAAGACCCTGGCTTGCAATGTCGGTACTGGCATTGCTACATCAGTGCTCGAAGTAATCAACATCGCCGAGCAAGTGAGTGGGCAAAAAGTTCCACACATTATTGCAAGCAGACGAGCAGGCGACCCAGTTTCTGTGTTTGCAGACCCCACATTGGTGCGTGCGCTACTCGGTTGGAAAGCAAATCATGATTTACGCGACATTATTAGTAGCGCCTGGAAATGGCATAGTTCGTCAGCCAAATAAATCTCTTTACATCGCAGCGAGCGTACGTTGCCTATCCAACCATCCAAGCAAGATCGCCATCGCACGAGGATCATGTCGCAAACGATGACCTGCACCACTAATAATTTGTAGCTCGGCGCTTCCGTGTGCTTCAGCCAATACCCGCGAATCTGCAGTTGGAACAATTTCATCGTCCGAACCATGCATTAAAAAGAGTGGACGCGGCGCAAACCTTTTTGCGGCATCGGCTGGTCTAAACCTGCGCAGTTCTCGTCCCCACTCTTCTGTCGACGTCGGAAATCCAGGATGACGAATGGTGCCAATTTCTCGAGCATGTTCAAGAAACCTGCGGGGTTGTTCGGCCCAGTCGTCAAAGTCGGCTCGGGCACCAAGTAATGCGCATCCATTTACGCGTGGATCGTCAGCGGCAACACACAACGCGAGCGCACCACCCGTGTTATTGCCAACTAGCCAAATACCGCTTGGTGAAGTTTCGGCAACCACATGACTAATCGCGGCACGCAAGTCGTCGACCCATCCTTGCATTGAGAAGTCGCCCTCGCTGGTGCCACAACCACGAAATGTAAACGTCATTGCGTTCCAACCAATTTCGCTTGCGACTTGCTCTGCTAGTTCGGGAAACGTTCCACCTGATTGTCGTGAGTCGATGCCACCGCTTGGAAACCCATGACACAACACCATCGCCGGCAGCGCACCGCTCTTGCCGCTTGGTTGTGCCAAATACCTTGCAAGATTAAGTCCGCCAGAGAGGAACGATCCGTTCATCTTTGTCGACTCATGAGACGAAGTCGGTGTGATTGTCAGGCGCGCGGCTTGCGCAATCGGCGAGTTGCGCCAGGAGTTGCCAATGTGTAGCCCCTGTTACGAGCCTCGGCAAGCGTGTCGGGACCAAAACACAAGCCGACACCAGAATCTGCAATTTCTGTTGTGACTGCGATATCGCTCCAGCTATCTAGGTCATAGACAAGTTGCGTTCGCTTGTCACCCATGAAACGAAAGTGTTCAAATTTGGTTGGACGGTTTGACGACATAGAACAAATCTAGTCGCACTGTTGTGTCGGTCAATACTTATCAGGCATATTCATTAGGCTTGGCACCATGAGTATGGACGCCGAGGCTGCCCGCATAGGCCAAGCGCTCGACCAGCTCATTGCTCGAGACAACGAAATTGGAGAACGAGCAAAGCTCAGAGTTGCCAAAATCTATGGACCAACTGCAACGAGTTCGCTTGGCACCTACGACTTCAGCGACTCGTTTGCCAAACGCGACCAAGTCAGCCGACGGGGCGACTGGGTCCACCGCAACTGGCTTCGACCAATCAGATTTTTCTATCGGCATATTCCTAAACCAATTCGTTTTGCGATCAAGAAACTTTTCGCATGAGCAATTTCATCATTGTTGGTAACGCAAGTGATAGCTCATTTCGTGACTTACTCAATACCGGTAAGTCATTATTGAATAGTTCAATTTGCCCAACCCATTGGCTTATCAGTGGCTCTCCAATGCAACTTTTGAAGATTCAAAACCATCGCATGCTGCGAAAGTCAAACATCACGATCACTGACAAATTGTCCGATCCCGATCATTCGACTGTTGTGTTTATGCGTGTTGGTGACACGCTTGCACCTGATGCGCTTTCACTTATCGCACAACACGCCGATCTGCACGACGTTATTTATGGCGACTCGGCACACGGTCGAGCAAGAAAGTTTGAAGAACCATCCAAAGCCCGTCGACCACAATGGTCCCCCGAACGCCTCCGCTCACACAATTATGTTGGTGACTTGCTGGCCGCTTCCCCATCAGTAATTGCTGCTGCCGGCGGAATCTCAGCGCTCGCAACGCTGCATGAACACGATCGATCACTTCGACTCTTTGAAGCGTGCAGGTCTCCACACCGGATTGCTGATGTGCTGTATCACTCGAGCCAAGAGCGCATGGTGCCAACTGCATCGCTCAGCGCAGTGCAACAACATTGCACACGCATCGGCATTGACGCAGTCTGCACCATTGACGAAGAAATGCAATCGGTGCGCATCAAACGACGCTTACACTCAAAGCCGAAAATCAGCGTCATCGTGCCCACCCGAGGTACAGCCGAAAATCTGAAAGGTAACCAAGTTGTTTTGGCTGCTCATGCAATCAAAACTTTGATTGACAGCAGCACATATCAAAATTTTGATGTCATTGCCGTGCTCGACAGTGTCACTACAAGTGAAGGACGCCAAGCGATAGTCGATGCTGGCGGCGATCGCCTCAAAATTGTTGACTATGACCGCCCATTCAATTTCGCCGAAAAGATCAACCTGGGTGCAGTCTGCAGCGATGCAGATCTTCTCTTGTTGCTCAACGACGACACCGAGATCATTACTCCAGATGCACTCGAGACGCTTCTAGGAATTCTTGAAGACCAAACGGTCGGCATGGCTGGGCCGATGTTGCTCTACGAAGACATGACCATCCAGTCAGCCGGACACATCCTCAACCCCGTGCCTTTTGATTTGTATCGCGAACGCGAACTGACATGCACAGGCGCACAGCACTTGTTGCAAGTACAACGCGAAGCTTCTGGCCTCATCGCGGCCTGCGTGCTTGTAAAGCGAAGTGTTTTCGACGAGGTTGGTGGACTCTGCACTTTGTTTCCATCCAACTACAACGACGTTGACTTCGGTCTCAAGATTCAAGACGCTGGATACAGAGTTGTGTGGACACCACACGCCCAATTTCATCACTTCGAATCAAAGACACGTACGCCCAAATTGCAAACTTTTGAAGTTGCGACTATTGGCGCTCGTTGGCGCGACAAATTAGAAGACGACCCATATTTCAATCCACATCTCGAGCGCTATATCGATATCTGGAAAGAGAATGTGATGGGTCAGAGGTCGGTGCTTGACGCACTCGGGCCAACAGCGCCTATTGCCTCAAAATAATC
>WLKU01000086.1 GCA_009701105.1 Actinomycetota bacterium
CTTATCGTCGAACTTCTAATGATCTGAAATCTCTAGCGCATGCCCAACAGGCGCTTGATGCGCTTGACATCACCAGAATGAACGTCAACCGAACCATCGAGACGGCGCGTACGTGTTGAAGCCTTGTGTTCAAACAAGTGCTGACGCATCGATTGCTGACGGCGCAATTTGCCGGTGCCTGTCGTCTTAAAACGCTTGGCCGTGGTCTTTGATGTTTTCATCTTTGGCATTGTGTGTCTCCTGTTGTTTCTGTCGAGATTGTTTGTGGATAAGAAAAGTTATTCGGCTGCTGCTTCAGCTATGACTTCGGCTGGTGAGGTCGGTGCTGGTGTAGCTGGCTTCGTAGTTGGTTTCTTTGCCGCTGCTTTCTTTTCTGGTGAGAGCACCATCGTCATATTTCGGCCTTCAAGTCTCGCCATGGTGTCCACGCGAGCCAATTGACCTAAATCTTCGATAACGGCGTCAAGAATTTTGGTTCCTAACTCCGGGTGAGCCATTTCACGTCCTCTGAACTGCAACGTGACTTTGACCTTGTGACCTTCCTCGAGAAACTCGTGGATGTGGCGCACTTTGGTGTTGAAGTCACCTTTGCCGATCTTCGGCTTGAACTTCACCTCTTTCATCGTGATCTGAATCGTCTTCTTGCGCGATTCCTTGATCCGCTGTGCTTCTTCATAACGGAACTTTCCGTAGTCCATAATGCGACATACGGGCGGGTCTGCTTGAGCTGCTACTTCAACGAGATCAAGTTCTGCCTTGGCTGCCCTTTCGAGTGCTTCGACAATTGATACGACTCCAACTTGTGAACCATCAGCGTCAACAAGACGAACTTCGCGAGCGCGAATTCTTTCGTTGTACCGTGGTTCGTTAATTGGCGGTGCTATGGCTGGACTCTTTTATGCAAGCGGTGTGGCCTCCTGTAGTTGATGACGTCTCAAGTGGCGTTCACCGAGTTGGAAGGCGCGCAGAAGTCGAAGCGCTGGGCACAAAGCCTCACCAGCACTGCCGACCCAAACGCACTTGCCAGCCCCGGTTCACGTCCCTAAAGACGATATTTGTGCTGAAATCTTGTGGTCAGGTGGGAGAACAATGTTCCCCACTTGGGCTATTAGCGTATCGCACATGAGTCAACTCCCCACCGATCCAAACACAGACCAACTCGAAGACGCCGCCGATGCCCTTGCTGACGCCCGGGAACGCTTGGGCCAAGCCCCAGCAGAAGTTGTTGTGGTCAACCACATCATGGGCCTCTACGAATTAGCAGCAATCCATCTGTCTGCTGAGCCACCACATTTGGTCGAAGCCGCACTCGCTATTGACGCTGTTGCCTGCCTCGTAGAAGGACTTGGACCACGGCTCGGAGACGAACATGCGACACTCAACGATGCGCTGGGCAATATTCGATTGGCTTTCGTGCAAATCAAAGGCGCTATCGCACCACCTACAGCTTGATGATCTCCGAGGCCTCGAGATTGCCGAATCGAAGGACCTCAACAAAGCTCACCTGAGCACCAACCTCAATCTCGCGAGTCAAATCAACAATCTCAGCACAGTGAAATAGGTACTGCTTATCGCCTGCCGCGATGTAGCCGAGACCTCTGTGGCTATTGAAACTTTCAACTACACCGTTCATGATCCGAGACGACTCTGCGCATCCAATCGCGCACCCTTCTTCCAATCTTCAGCACTGATACGAGGTTTGCCTTCTGGCTGTACCTCGACAAGTTCAACAACCCCCTGCCCGCACGCCACCAATACCCGATCGTTCACAACAACCATGTTGCCAGATTCCGAGATAAAAATCTCGGCTGAAACTTTAAGCGAATGAATCTTGAAGCGTTTGTCATTGAAAAACGTAAACGCACCGCCTACACGAACTTGTCGATCTACAACCACTGCAGGTTTTGACCAATCGATTTCAAGATCTACTGGCTTGATCTTTGCTGCAACAACCACATCGCCACTCTGAGGTGTAGCCGTTGTTGCACCATTACTCAACACATCGATGAGCAACGGATTCGCCATTTCGCCAAGGCGTGCACGCAAAGTTGCAGTGGTATCTGTTTGTGAGATCTGTGTGGTCGCCGACTGCAATATGTCTCCTGCGTCCAACTGCTCAACAACCTGCATGATGCACACCCCTGTTTGTTCATCTCCTGCCAAAAGCGCGCGTTCAACTGGCGCAGCACCCCGCCATCTCGGCAGCAAGGAGTAATGAATGTTGATCATCGGTAGCACCTGCAATGCGTCCTGAGAAATGATGTGACCATACGCAACGACAACACCAACATAACTACCAACAAAATTTGCGGCACTAGAAGTCACGAGCGAAATTGCATCTGCAACATCGTGAGTTACAGGAATTTGCAATTCAATTGCCGCCTGTTTCACGGGGCTTGGTGACGTTTGTGAACCACGACCTCTGCGCTTGTCTACACCCGTCACAACAAGATCAACAGCAAAACCAGCTTCGACTAATGCTCGGAGTGGACCAACTGCAATCTCAGGAGTGCCAAAAAAGATGACACGCTCTGTTCGTCCCTTTGGCAACGCTGCAATGGATATCACGTCAGTCGCAGGTGCACCGGTTCGCTTGATTTCGGTTGCTCTTCTTGACGTCGATACTCCGCCAATGCGAGTTTGCGCTGATCTGGTGTCATGCGGTCAAACATCAGAACTCCATTGAGATGATCAATCTCGTGTTGAAACAATCGGGCCAATAGCTCATCGGCCTCTATTTGGATTTCTTCGCCATCGATGGACAACCCACGCACGAGAACCTGCTTCGGGCGCAACATCTCTACATACAAACCAGGTATCGAGAGACAGCCCTCGTCATACACCCACTCTCCAGACGACTCGACAATCGTTGGGTTGAGGATGATCTGCGGGTCATCGTCTACGTCGTAAACAAAAATCTGCTTCTGGACACCAATCTGCGGTGCAGCCAATCCGAGGCCTGGGGCCTCGTACATCATTTCGAACATCTGCTCACACAGTGTCGCGATCTTGCCGTCGACATTCGTGACCTCTGCAGCCATGCTCTTGAGCACGGGGTCTCCGTAGGTTCGAATCGTAAAGCCACCGTGTGGTGCGCCTGTTGGAGTGGTCTGTGCCATATGGTGTAAGGCTAGCGAGGCTTATGAGCGACGAGCAGTACTTCACCAATCAACCACGAACGCAGTCAACAGCGGGCACAAGCAAACAAAAAACTGCGAAGCTGCAAGTGGATTCCGAAACGTTGCAAGTGGTGTTGGATAGTGGCGTCTTCGCTCGCAAAGGAATCGATGCAGGCACGATGGTGCTGATTGATGCTGCTGCGCGACCTCCCGCGAAGGGTAATTTTCTTGACCTCGGATGCGGCTCTGGAGCAATTGCACTCACACTGGCAACACGCGCACCGAAGGCGACTATTTACGCAGTCGATGTAAACGAGCGTGCCATTGCGCTTACAGCCGCGAATGCCAAACTCAACAAGCTGCCGAATATCACGACACTCCTCCCGACTTCGGTTCCCCAGGATTTGCGCTTTGATCTGATTTGGTCTAACCCTCCCATCCGCATCGGAAAGAGTGAGCTGCATACTCTCCTGCAACTGTGGTTATCGAAACTCACCCCATCGGGTGAGGCCTGGCTAGTTGTCAATAGAAATTTGGGCTCTGACTCTCTTGCAGTTTGGCTGACATCAATCGGTTACCAAGTTGATCGCCTCGTCAGCAAACAAGGATTCCGGGTTCTACGCGTACGTCCTACGCGCGGGGCGGATCAATCTGCGTCTTAGTGCGCAAAGTTTTCTTTCCACGCGTTGATGCAGAAACAAGTGCATCCGAAATCGAGTTTGCGAGCTCTCCCCAATCATTCGACTTCACCAATACGGATTCTTTGTTTGTTGCTGAAACTTGCAGCAGTACGTTGCTGCGCAATATGTCGGCAACTTGATCGACGCCCATGCCGCTCACTTGGGCCAAAGCACCGTATGGTGGCAATTGCATCAACTTTCGTCTCGACATTTCTTCATCTACAAACTCGCTGAGATCATGCGATGCCAGTCCGCGCAACAGTGCGTGATCTGCCAACATCGACTGAATCATCACAAGACCATCACTTTTAATACTTGACCCACTTCTTTTGCGCGCTACCAACCGAGCAGCATGCACTACCAGCGAAAGTGTGATCTCCGCGGCCCGATATCGAGGTGCGGAAATCTCTTGATCAATGTCGAGGAATACGACTATGTCCACATCACGCACACGATGCAGAGCAGCCTCTGTACCTACAAACAGCATTTTTGTCTGGTCGATAAATTCCCTATTGCCGTCTTTGCCAGTTTTCTCAGCAGCATCGCCACCCGAAATCTCGACAACTTCGTCAACTTGCCTTCCGGCAGCAGCAGCCAATTCCTCGCGCAAGCGAGAAACGCCAGCTTTAATAACCGCAAGTTTCCCTGAACCACACTTGACACAAATCGCTGGACGCACGTTTGCGCACCGTGGGCATTCGAGTTGTTTGCTCGCCGACATCGTCATTGCGGCCTCACAGACATCGCATCTCACCAGCTCACGACAGCTTCCACACGCAAGCAACCTTGCGCGACCCTTCACATTGAGCACGCACACAATGCGACGCGAATGATCTCTCAGCTGCTCGATCAACTCTGATGACAACATCGATGAAGACCAACGCTCGTCTAGACGACGGTCAACCACCCGAAGTTGTGGCCAATGACGAGCCTCAGTATCGGGATCCAAACTTGCGACAAGACCAGAAACACTATGCAGAGCCCGAAGGCTTGGAACAGGCGAAACCAAAAGACATGCAATTCCTAACTTCTTGGCACGCTGCATTGCAATATCTCGCGCATGCCACGATGGTGAACGCTCTTCTTGCAGCGAATCATCATGCTCGTCAATAACGATGATGCTCTTCAACAGTGGCGCGCTCGACCAAACTGCAGAGCGTGCCCCAATCACCACATCAACTCCGCCGGCGGCAACTGCCCAGTCCCCCGGCATCACAGCAACGCTGAGTCCGCACTCACGCAAAGACGCTGCCATGAGACGAGCACGATTGATTGTCGGAATAATTACGAGCACTGGACCATGCGCGGCAGCAGTAAGCACCAATGATCGCGGGCTACAAGCCGGGCCTCTGCGCAAAACAGAAACACCAGCCCCATCTACTGCATCACTCGCTTGTGGATCAATATCAAATTTCTTACGCGTAGGTACTTGCGTGTAACGCGAACCCGGCAATGTCGCAACCAGCGTCGCAGGGGATGCTGCTACGAAGAATGCGCGAAGGCGTCCAACCCACATGTGTGCAGCCCATCGCGCAAGATCTACTACTTCTTGCGACGGTCCCTTACCCAAAATTTTTATCACCGACAGCAGTCGGCTTTCGTCAATATCCGAAAACTGCGTTGTTGTATCCCCAAGTTGCAACACCCAGCCCGCAACATTGCGGTTGTGCAAGGGAATACGAACTCGATCCCCTACACAAACATTGCCGACAAGATTCTCGGGTACGAGATAATCAAAAACCTTGTCAACGCCAGTTACATCAGGAACGATGCGCGCGATTACCGCCACGGCATCACGACTGATCAGAGTTTGACTGCGGCTTTGAATTCCTTCAAGCGCGACAATGTCTCCCATGTGAAATCTGGGTCTTGTCTGCCGAAGTGACCATATGCGGCGGTCTTACGATAGATCGGACGCTTCAAATCAAGATCACGCAAAATCGCTGCTGGTCGAAGATCGAACACTGAACGAACTGCGTCTTCAATGAGCTCCTCATTAACAACGCTGGTTCCGAAAGTCTCGACCAAGATGCTGATTGGTTGAGCCATGCCAATGGCGTATGCAACTTGCACTTCACAACGTGTTGCTGCACCGGAGGCAACAACGTGCTTGGCAACCCAACGCGCTGCGTAAGCGGCCGAGCGATCAACCTTTGATGGATCTTTGCCGCTGAATGCACCACCACCGTGACGACCCATACCACCGTATGTGTCAACGATGATCTTGCGACCTGTCAA
>WLKU01000087.1 GCA_009701105.1 Actinomycetota bacterium
ATCACCGGTGCCGCACAGGTAGACGGAGCAATCTTGGTAGTAGCTGCAACTGACGGCCCAATGCCACAGACTCGCGAGCACGTGTTGCTCGCTCGCCAAGTGGGCGTGCCATACATCGTTGTTGCTTTGAACAAAGCCGACATGGTGGATGACGAAGAGTTGCTCGACTTGGTGGAGATGGAAGTTCGTGAACTTCTTACTTCGTACGAGTTCCCCGGCGACACAGCTCCAGTAGTTCGTGTTTCAGCACTCAAGGCACTCCAAGGTGATGCCGATGCACAAGAGCAAGTAATGAACTTGATCCGTGCATGTGATGATTCAATCCCAGAGCCAAAGCGCGAGTTTGACAAGCCATTCTTGATGCCAATTGAAGACGTGTTCACGATCACTGGTCGTGGCACCGTAGTAACTGGCAAAGTCGAGCAGGGTCGTGTCAACACCGGTGACGAAATTGAAATCGTTGGTCTTCGTGACACACAAAAGACAACTTGCACAGGTGTTGAAATGTTCCGCAAGCTTCTCGATCAGGGTCAAGCAGGCGACAACATCGGCGCACTCTTGCGCGGTACCAAGAAGGAAGATGTTGAGCGTGGCCAAGTGCTTTGTGCACCAGGCTCGATCACACCGCACACCAACTTTGAAGGTCAGGTGTACGTGTTGACGAAGGAAGAAGGCGGCCGTCACAAGCCGTTCTTCAACAACTACCGTCCACAGTTCTTCTTCCGCACCACCGACGTAACTGGCACTGTTGATTTGCCAAAGGGCACTGAAATGGTGATGCCTGGTGACAACGTGATGATGACCGTGGAATTGGGCAAGCCAATCGCCATGGACGAAGGTCTTCGTTTCGCAATCCGCGAAGGTGGACGCACCGTTGGTGCTGGCCGCGTCGTCAAGATTCTGAAATAAAGAACTGACCGGCTGACACTTATGGCATCAAGCATCCGCATCCGTCTGAAGGCGTTTGATCACCAGATCATCGACGAATCTTCAAAGAAGATCGTCGAGACTGTTGCTCGCACCAACGCGACGGTACGGGGCCCGATTCCGCTACCTACCGACAAGCACCGTTACACGGTGATTCGTGGGCCGCACGTTGACAAAGACTCCCGTGAGCATTTTGAAATGCGCATTCACAAGCGTCTGATCGACATCATCGAGCCAAATGCCAAGACGATCGACAGCCTGCAGCGCATTGAGTTGCCTGCTGGTGTCGACATCGAAATCAAGCTGCAAAACAGTTAGTTTCAGCACCCATTCAATGGGAACTGTGCTTCAAGTAAGGTGCGCGGTACATGGTTGACCGAAAGGTTGCAGTTTTACGCGCCGATGCTTCTGGCCTAAATGGCGTTGGTCATGTCATGCGATCGCTCGCCCTGGGCGAAGCATTACTAGATGCAGCCTTTGACGTAGTGCTTGCATCCGTTGATCTTCCAGCAGGGATGAGAGAAGAAGCACGTAAATGCGGGATCACCGTTGTTGATTTGCAGTGTTTGCCTTTTGGGGCTGCTGATGCAACAGCAACACTTTCGCTCAACGGATCAGTGTTGGTTGTCGACGGCTACAAGTTTGAAAGAGAGTTTTTTAGTGAGCTCGAGAACAGAGCAACGAGTTTTATTGTGATCGACGACAATGTTGAGACAAAGGCACTTGCACCATCGGTTGTGATCAATCAAAATCCACATGCAACCACCGAGATGTATGCGCAACTGTCGGGCAATCCGAAGCTTTTACTTGGACTTCAATATGCGTTGCTTCGACGAGAAGTTCGTGAAGCCACAAAACAATCGATCAATACGGTTGCTGGAAAAGTATTCGTGGCGATGGGCGGAAGTGATTTCTTAAATTTGACCGGGCCAATCGTCCTTGCATTGAAGGATTTGGATATCGAATTGTGTGTTGCAGTTGGTCCAACCAATAGCCAGCGCAAGCAAATAGAAGATGTGGTGCAATCGCTTCCTCGGGCACGAGTGATTCATCAGGCTGACTACATCACGGAACTTGCATCGTCATCGCTGGCAATTCTCGCTGCGGGTTCGTCGTTATGGGAAGCAGCGGCATTAGGTGTTCCATCGATTGGACTCATCGTTGCTGATAATCAAATAGGAGCGTCGGTTGGCGCAGAGCATTGTGGAATTTCTCTTTCGCTAGATGTTCGTAGTGGTCTGCACAAAGAAAGCATCGTGTCGAATGTTGAGAGTTTATTGACAACCTCCAATGGCGCTTTGGCAAAAATGGCGACTGCGACAAGAAGTGAAGTTGACGAATTTGGGTCTATGCGAGCGCTTCAAGCGATAGGTCCAAACTCGTGATTGTGCGGATTGAGCGGGTGACGCTGTCAGACAAAACCAAGTTGCTTCAGTGGAGAAATTCTGTTGAGGTTTCGGAGTGGATGTATACCAATCACGTCATCTCGGAAGCAGAACACTCGGCGTGGTTTGAGCAAATGTTGAACAATGAAGCAACTAAGTATTGGAAAATTGTTGTTGATTCCGCACCTGTCGGTGCTGTCGTGTTGAGTGAGATTAATTCGCTTGAACAGACCTGCTCATGGGCTATCTACCTCGGTGAATCGTCGATAAGAGGGCTAGGGGTTGCTCAGGCCGCATGTTTGCTGAGTCTGAATTTCGCTTTCGACGTATTGAATCTTCGCCTTGTGAGATGTGAGGCTATTGCTCAAAACACTCGCGCAATTGGCTTATATGAGCAGGTTGGGTTTGTATCCAAACCCACTGATGCAGAATTTGTGCAGCGAGGTGAGTCCAATCTGGCCATCGTTAAACTTGAGTTATCGGATAGTGCATGGAAATCAGGCAAAGATGCATTGCATCAAATTCTCGACGAGAAGGGTGTGTCGTTAGATGGGCAGTAACGGCGTGTATGTGATTGCAGAGTTGTCTGCCAATCATGGTGGCAGCAAGGCGCGTGCCCTCGAAGTCGTGCATGCCGCCGCTGAAGCCGGCGCAGACGCAGTCAAATTTCAGCATTACACCGATCAGACAATTACGGTTCGCTCAAATCATCCCGACTTTCGGGTAAGTGGCGGCACATTGTGGGACGGACGCCAACTTGCAGACTTGTATGCAGAGGCGATGATGCCGTGGGAGTGGACGCAGGATCTTGTTGCCGAAGCAAAAAAAGTTGGCATTGATTGGCTATCGAGCCCATTTGATAACTCGGCGGTTGACTTTCTTGAGACATTCAACATTCCGACATACAAGATTGCATCCTTCGAGTTAATTGACTTGCCGCTTATTCGCTATGTGGCGTCAAAGGGCAAGCCGATGATTATGTCGACAGGCATGTCAACAGTGGAAGAAATAGACAGGGCTGTTCGAGCTGCTACTGAATCTGGCGCACCGAAAGTTTCGATTTTGCGCTGCAACTCGACGTATCCAGCAAATAGTTCGGAAATGGATCTCGCTGCGATACCCGAAATGATTAAGCGGTGGGGGATTCCAGTTGGATTGTCGGATCACACCATGAGTTCAGTGACTGCAATTGGTGCAGTGGCTCTCGGTGCAACAATTTTGGAAAAGCACATCACCATGCGCAGATCGGATGGCGGACCAGATGGCGCATTTTCACTAGAGCCACATGAGTTTGCGGCACTAGTGCGTGATGTGCGAGAAGCAAGTCTTTCGTTGGGCACAGCAAGATTTGGCCCATCGGCTTCAGAAGTCAATAGTTTGAAATTTCGCAGGTCGCTGCGCGCGGTTGCCGATATCAAAGCGGGTGAGAAGATCACGCCGACCAATGTGCGCTCAGTGCGTCCGGCTGGTGGGTTGATGCCAGACGATTTTGCATCGATTGATGGATCTGTTGCTTCTCGAGATATTGCGATCGGTGATCCGATCACACGAGATCTGTTGAACTAGTTGCGTTCGTGCAGCACGCATTGCATCAGCGCAACGTCTAACCACTTGCCAAACTTGCGACCGATCTCTCGCTCTATACCCACGAGCGTGTAACCGCATGATTCGTGCAGTGCGCGCGATGCAGTGCCGGACGCCTCGATGCGCGCCATCACCACATGAAAACCAGAGTCGGCAGCCTGCTCAAGCAGCGTCTTGAGGATCAATCGACCGATGCCGCGCCGGCCCAAGTCGCGTTTGACATACACCGAGTTTTCGACCGAGGTGCTGTAGGCGGCACGGTCGCGGTATTCACTTAATGCTCCAAAGCCAACCACTTCGTCCTCCGGAGTGACTGCCACGATTGCCGAAAAAGCGCCACTGCGCGCAGTGATCCAAGCCGCTTGGGTTTCGAGCGTGCGGGGAACAAGATCAAATGTTGATGTTTCGAATTGCACTTCGTGATTGTAAATCTCGCAGATCGCAGCCGCATCAGTGACGAGCGCCCTGCGGATACGCAGGTTGGCTGGATTGATCTGATTCACACAGGTGAACTTAGTTGCTAGTAGTGCCAAATGACCGAGTATTTAAGAATCTCTCAAGAATCCGCGCTTACCGAAACGGGTCCTTGGTTTGTACGATAGAAAAGACATATGTCAGATTTCAATGGAGTACCAGCACAAGATGACGCGCCAATCGTAGAAACCTCTGGCGATGCATGGAATGACGCGATGGTCGAAGACGAGTCTCCAGTCGCCGAACCGGAATCACTGAGCGGTGCTCCAACGATTTCTACTCCGTTGCCGCCGCCTCCGAAGACAAAGAGTCGTCGCAAGTTGCGCGCTCTTGCATTGGCTTTAGTAGTCGTAGCGATTGGTTTCGGCAGTGGCATTCTGGGCACGATCGCCGCCGACGAGTGGAACATCACCATTGGCTCGACAAGAATTTCTGGATCATCAAATGCGCCACTCGTTACAAGCGAAGTCGGATCAGATGATCCGAGTCTTGGCACCACAGTGGTTGCTCAGGTTGTCAATATGTTGGCCGACAGTGTTGTCACAATCAATAGTCAAATCAGTGACGCATCTGGTGAGGGCGAAGCAAGTGGTACAGGAGTGGTACTCACATCCGATGGAGAAATCTTGACTAATGCCCACGTGATAGAGGGGGCAACAAAAGTAAGCGTGCGTTTTGCTGGTGAAACCGAACCACGCATCGCAACCGTATTGGCCAGTGACGCTGGCAATGACTTGGCGCTCTTGAAAATCGATGCAACAAATCTAAAGCCCGCAACATTTGCTCAACCTGAAACCATTCGCATTGGTGATCAAGTGATTGCAATTGGTTATGCACTCGCACTCGACGGTGGCCCGTCAGTTACATCCGGAATTATTTCGGCACTGAAGCGCACGATCATCACCGAGTCGGGTGCGCTCAATGGTCTGATCCAAACCGATGCCGCAATTTCATCGGGCAACTCTGGTGGCCCCCTCGTAAATTTGCGAGGCGAAGTGGTGGGCATCAACACCGCCGTTGCGCGCAGTGATGTCAATCAGGCTGCAACAAACATTGGTTTCTCGATCTCGGTAGACGAGATTGTTCCAGTTCTTGAACAATTGCGCAGCCAAGCCAGCGGCGTTGTCCGGCAGGAGGGCTTTCTTGGAGTAGGACTTGCGGCCCGCACCGATGGGGGCCAGGGAGCCATCATCACCAGTGTTCAGCCCGATTCGCCAGCAAGTTTGGCCGGAATCCTGCAAGACGACATCGTTTTGTCGGTAGATGGCGAGCCAATTGACGGCCAGGCCGGTTTGGTGGCTGCAATTCGCGACGCCGCACCGGGTCAAACCGTTGAGATTGAGATTTTGAGGGGTGTAAATCGCCTCACGGTCAAGGCAACTCTGGTCGCTCGCGTTCAGGAATAGCCCCAAGAATTTGCCCCTAATTCTTGGTGGTTGGGCGTTTGGAGACGCCAAAATGCGCCGATAGGGTAACGAGTCCGTATTCACGACTTTCTTGGCACAGTGCTGGGGCGGTCATTAGTAGCAACTTGACGTCACAATCGACGTCTGCAAGTACCTCGGTAACACGAGGAACCTTGCAGCAACAACGTTTTCGGTGCTCCGCCGGCGTTGCCGGGCGGAGCATTTCCGTTACCGGAATCGAT
>WLKU01000088.1 GCA_009701105.1 Actinomycetota bacterium
AGCACAATGCACGCAATGATGTAACGCGAGGTCATCAATCCAAATGGATCTGCCCCGTATTCAAAGGCGTGGTAGACAAAAATTGGTGTGATGCCATATAGCGAAGCGCTCAAGAGGGCGAGCACAATTCCAAGAACGCCTTGGTTTTTTACAACATTCTGGCTTGCTGGCACACAGCAAAACTAGTCGTTGAGCCCCAATGCTTCGTCACGTGCACGGTCACGCTTGACAATGCTGCGCGAAATGCGCACGCCGATGACGATGAGTGCCGTGATCATGATGCCAAAAGTGGCATATTGCATTGAGCCGCCGCGATCACCAGACAACACAGGCTCGCTTCCGCACCCAGGCTTTGGGTAGAGGCCGACACAGTCGCTGACGTTCTGTCCGCCGTATGGGTCCGGCAGTGTGTCAGAGAGAGTTATGGCGAATACATCACGAGTTGTTTGAACGAATTGCATGCATCTCCATCGTTCCATCTCTTGGGCCCAAATACCACTGTTCAACTACAGTCATTGGTCACTATGGCTAACCAACCCACCCACGACCTACAAGTCGTGTTGGTAGTTGATTTTGGTGCTCAATATGCACAATTGATTGCACGCCGGGTGCGCGAGGCTCAGGTCTATTCAGAGATCGTGCCCCACAAGATCACTGCACAAGAGGTGCTCAAGCGCAAGCCAATTGCGATCATTTTGTCGGGCGGCCCAGCGAGCGTGCATGTAGATGGGGCGCCTGTGCTCGATCCACAGATTTACGAACTCGGTATTCCTATTTTGGGTATTTGCTATGGCGCACAGCTGATTGCCGAGCAACTTGGCGGCAAGGTCTCGAGGGGTGGCCGAGGCGAATATGGTCGCACCGTTGTGCAACGCATTGCTGGGGCCAAATCGCAACTGCTGAATAACGATATTCCTGCACAGATCAATGTGTGGATGAGTCACTTTGACGCGGTGTCAGTTTTGCCCAGTGGTTTTGTGGCAACGGCGAGCACCCCAGATGCACCAATGGCCGTGATTGAAAACCCTGAGAGGAAAATCTGGGGAGTGCAGTATCACCCAGAGGTTGCGCACACAGAGCATGGCCAGTCAGTTATCGAGCAGTTTTTGCATCAACTTGTTGGAGCAAAACGCGACTGGACGATGTCGTCAATTGTCGAGGATCAAGTTGCTGCAATCCGCGCACAGGTTGGTGACGAGCGAGTGATCTGTGGTTTGTCGGGTGGAGTCGACTCTGCAGTTGCCGCTGCGCTGGTGCATAAAGCAATCGGTAAGCAACTGACTTGTATTTATGTAGACATCGGTTTGATGCGCAAAAACGAGAGCGAGCAAGTTGTCGAGACGTTTCACAGAATCATGGGAATTGAGTTGATTCATGTGGATGCAGGAGCGCGATTTTTTGAAAAGTTGAAAGGCGTCACCGAGCCAGAGGCAAAACGAAAAGCGATAGGTGAACTTTTTGTGCGCATCTTCGAAGAGCACACGGGCGGGCTTACCGACGCAAAGTTTTTAGTGCAAGGAACCTTGTATCCAGATGTGATCGAGAGCGGCGGTGTCGATGGCACCGCAAGTGTGATCAAGAGCCATCACAACGTGGGTGGCTTGCCAGACGACATGACTTTGAAATTGTGTGAGCCACTGCGTACGTTGTTTAAAGATGAAGTTCGCAAGGTGGGCACCGAGCTCGGTCTACCCGACGAGATTGTATGGCGTCAACCATTTCCTGGCCCTGGTCTTGGCGTGCGCATCATTGGCGAAGTAACACCAGACAAAGTTGCGATATTGCAAGAAGCCGATTTCATTGTGCGCGAAGAAGTGCGTTTGGCTGGTCTTGAGCGCGAAATTTGGCAAGCGTTTGCAGTGCTCGCCGATATTCGTTCAGTTGGTGTGATGGGCGACGAACGAACGTATGGTCGACCAATAATTATTCGCGCAGTAACAAGTGACGATGCGATGACAGCCGACTGGGCGAGACTGCCGTATGACTTGTTGGAAAAAATGTCGTCACGAATAATCAATGAAGTAGAGGGAATAAATCGCGTTGTTTACGATGTGACATCTAAGCCACCGGGCACGATTGAGTGGGAATAGAACCTTAAAATTCGGTAGGCTGGTCTCATCATGATTCGTAACGCCGTTGGGCGTGTACGCCGGTGTGTGCCTCGGTTGGCCGCCATCATCCTCACCACTTCGGTGGCTGCGGGTGTTATCGCTATGCCTGCACAGGCGATTAGTTTGCGGCCCACGACTGGGTCGTCGGGGGATCAGCAACAACGGGTCAATCAGATCATTGCCGAGTTGGACAAGATCGGCTACCAGATCGATGCGCTTGACGAACTCTATGCCGAGGCTGTGAACCAGCAAGAAGACTTGCAAGTGGAAATCGATGCGACTATTGCAAACATTGCAGAGCTCGAAGCAAAACTTGCTGCGATGCAAGAAGATTTGAAGGCTGTGGCAATGAAGTCTTTTGTGCGCGGCGGAATGTCCAATAGTTTGTCGAGCATTTTGAGTTCAACGAATTCACTGAGCGACATGGTGCGCAAGAAATACCTCACTTCGGTTGCACTCAATACGGGTGCGGGCAACACCGACGAGTTGCAGGGTTTGATTGATGACCTCATCAAGGAAAAGAAAAAACTCGAGAAACAGCAAAAGAAAGCCAGTGATTTGGCCGACTATGCGGCAGCACGTTTGAGTGCTGCTGAAGCACTTGCCTCCGACTATGAAGCACGCCAGGCAGCTGCCGAGCGCGAACTCGGCTCATTATTGAAATCGGAACGTCAACGCCGCGAGGCCGCTGCTCTCGAGGACGCAAAATCGCAAGCAGCAAAATTTGCCGGAACTAAGTATGCAAACGTTGCCGCACCTTCATCACGAGCAGGTGTTGCAATCAAGGCTGCACTCTCGCAACTGGGCGTGCGCTATCGATTTGGCGCGAAGTCTCCTGGAAGTGCCTTTGACTGTTCTGGTCTCACTTCGTGGGCATGGGAAGTGGCAGGTCTTGGAATACCCCGTACATCGCGAACGCAATATGCAGGTCTCCCACGCATCCCGACCGCAGCCGTTCAGCCAGGTGACTTAATTTTTTCGGGCTATCCAATTCACCACGTTGGGATGTATTTGGGTAACGGTCAATATGTGCATGCGCCGCGTACGGGTGACGTCGTTAAAATTTCTGCAGTATCGTGGTCAAGAGTCGTTGGTGTTGTGAGGCCAAAGTAGGTATGAAGAAAAATATTGCGCTCACGCCACCAGGCTGGCAAGGAAGTTCATTTACCTCTGCTGGTATTACGCACGCCACATATCGCAAAGGTGCAGGCCCGGGTGTTGTGGTTGTTCACGAAATTCCAGGCATTACGCCGAGTGTGTTGGCATTTGCCGAGCGAGTTGTTGATGCTGGATTTACAGTCGTGATGCCGCTGTTGGTGGGCGAGGTTGGTCGAGAACCAAGCGGAGAATATATGGCCAAGTCGATGAGCAAGATTTGTATCTCGCGCGAGTTCACAACTTTGGCGATGCGTCAGAAATCTCCAGTGATTAATTGGTTGCGTGCATTGGCAAAGCAGTTGCATAACGAACTAGGTGGCGTCGGCGTTGGCGCGATTGGCATGTGCTTTAGCGGCGGTTTTGCTCTTGGGATGATGGTTGACGACATCATGGTTGCACCCGTGCTATCGCAGCCCTCAATGCCGTTTGCGATGGGCGCAGCTCGAAGTGCCGACTTGGGTTTGAGTTTGGACGACGAAATTATTATTAAGCAACGCGCAGAAGCAGGGTGCCAAGTACTTGGTTTGCGCTTCACTGGCGACAAACTTGTGGGCACGAGGTTCGCATCGTTGCAGAAATTACTTGGTGATGCGTTTATCGCTGTTGAGTTTGAGTCTTCGTCAAAGAGCGATCACTCGGTGCTCACCGAGCAGGTTAAAGAATCTGGTGTGCTGCGTGTACTTGAGTTTTTACAACAAAAACTCAAGCCAAATCACTCGTAACAACAAAGCGCGGATCGCGAAAACTCTGTAGCGATTTTGCTACCTGAGAACTCGACGTACAAGTTTGTACGAGGTGGCGAGCGAGCTTGCCCTTGGCAGCTTTAGCGTCGTGACCGCCGGCCTTGCCCGATTTTTCATTAATCGCAACCACAATGTGTTTGGCGACAATGTTGGTGTCGAGAGTAAATGCGGCTCGATGCTCTTGGGGGAGCAAGTCAATGACTACTGATCCTTTAAATTTTTTGTTGAGCATGGCCGATAGGTCATCGTGCCACCAGCGCGAAAGTAGTCCCAAAGGTGCAAGCCTGGCCCCCATCTTGAGGCGATAGTCGGGCACGGGTTCATCGGCACCAACCGCACCTAAGAGACCAGAAATAACGATGATGCTGCTGAGTGCGCGGTCGCGTTGCGCTCTAGTGAGAGTTGCAATATCGAGGTGATCCCAAACCACGCCTGTGTAGCGCTGGAAGGCGGGTAGAGATGGCGAACCCCGCAGACACGAATTGGCTTGGCGTGCTCGGTCGAGGTGTTTACCCTTTACCCCGAGCAATGTTGCGTCACCACCTTTGAGAGTATGGAGCCGATCGACGAGTGCTTTTCTTTGAGAGGTTAAAGATTTTCCGCATGCACCAGAAGATTCGCGCCAAGGCTTACTTATTGCCCCGCCTTCAGCCTTACCTTCGGAAGGGGGGAGCAAGATAAATAACGAAGCCACGACACGAAAGTATGTCGCACCCCCAAGTAAAGTTGTGTCATGTACGAAGTGAAACCTGCAACAAGTTGGACGACCGATTTTGATCATGCTGATCCCGCATACAACGCCAATGCCCATGAGATTTGGGACGAGTTGCGCGAAACTTGCCCAGTAGCCCACACCGACCGCTATGGCGGGGCGTGGTTGCCAGTCACTCATGCAGATGTTTCTGCAATTGCTCGTGACACCGATCATTTTTCTTCCGAAGGTGCAGTGCTTTCCAATAAGCCGCCGAGGGACGAATGGGTATCTACTGCCCCAATAGGCGGAGCACCGCCGATCACTTCTGATCCACCGTTTCATGCAGACGCGAGGCGTCTGTTGCTGCCAGCGTTTAGCCCGCAAGTGATCAACGAATGGGAACCAGAGATTCGTCGTTTGTGCAATGAGCTGATCGACAACATGGGTGATGTCCCAACTGTCGATGCAGCGGTTCAATACGCACAAAACATTCCTGTGTATGTGATTGCACGCATGCTTGGCTTGCCAGTCGAAGACAGTGACTATTTCCGCGACACCGTGCACTTAGTGCTCGAAGGTATTGGAGCACCATTCGGTGAGCGTCAGCAAAGTTTTGAACAGCTTGACGCATATTTGTCAAAGCACGTGCAAGATCACATCGAGAATCCAAAAGATGACCTCATTGGCTTTTTATTGAATGCAAGAATTTATGACCAGCCGTTGTCGCCAGCACACGTTGTTGGAACCATCATCTTGTTGATGGTTGCGGGGATTGACACAACTTGGAGTGCGATTGGATCATCAATCTGGCATCTCGCTCAGCATCCATCTGACTTGGCACGCATGGTCAATGAGCCAGAACTTCTTCCAACCGCGATTGAAGAGTTGTTGCGTGCGTATGCACCAGTGACCATGGCGCGCATTGTGAGCAAAGACGCCTCTATTGGCGGTTGCCCTGTCAAGCAAGGCGATTCTGTACTCCTGCCGTTTCCTGCAGCCAATCGCGACCCACAAGTGTTTGATCGCGCCGATGAAGTGGTGATTGATCGCGAAGAAAATCGTCACCTCGCTTTCGGACTCGGCATTCATCGTTGTCTTGGATCAAACTTGGCGCGACTTGAGTTGCGAGTAGCCGTTGAGGTGTTTATTGCGCGATTTCCC
>WLKU01000089.1 GCA_009701105.1 Actinomycetota bacterium
GATCCCGATTGCAACAAGCCGTCTGGTTTTGCTGGAGCAATCGGATCACTCAGCACATTGAGTACCAGCACACCTGCAATACCGATCACAAGAATCCATCCGATCAGACCTTTGGGAAAATTTCCACGCACGATAGGAGTCGGTGGAAACGCATCATCAACCTCGCCATCTGCACCAAACAACTCTTCGTCGTACGCACGCCTAAGAGCGGGGTTCGACAACGTCGACCATGCCCGAACTACTTCGGCCATCTGTAGTGACGCGGTTTGTGATGCAACGACTGCACTGTCGGGATGAATAATGCGGACTTTGTCTCGATAAACGGCGCGTATCTGTTCTATCGATGCAGTTGGCGTTACTCCCAGCACTTCATAATGATTTTCGTTTTGTTGTGGCATCAATATCCAACCGCTATGTCAACAATGCCGATCAGCTGCTCACCAGACGCATAGCGACGTACATTCTCGGCAATTCGAACAGCCAACAATGGCGGAACCATCTCGGCGGTATTGCCGACATGAGGTGTGATGATGCAGTTTGGCATTGACCACAACGGGTGCCCGGTGGGCAATGGTTCCGGATCGGTGACGTCCAACGCTGCCCCACCAATCTCGCCTGTTTCAAGTGCCCACACTAGGTCGTCGGTAACAATTTGCTTTCCACGCCCAACATTGACGATCCACGCGTGCGACTGCATTAATTCAAACTCTGCTTTACCCATGATGCCGTGAGTGTGCGGTGTCAGTGCAATAGCCATGAGTACCGCGTCAGCACGAAGAAGCGCTTCATGCAAACGAGATGTGGTGAGTACAACATCTGCGCCAGGCACATCACCTTCGCGATTGCGCACCACAGTGATATGACAATTGAACGGCTTAAGCATCGAGATCAACGACTGCGCAATACCTCCAGCACCAAGAATTGTTACGCGCGCTCCAAACAATGTGCGGCCATGATCTTCGGTCCACTGTTGTTGCCGCGCATAACCAGCAATATGTCGCATGCCTCCGAGCAACAAACCAAGGGCCAGTTCGGCAACTGCTCCACCAAACACTCCCTTGGCACTTGTCCATGTGCGTGTTTCATCGATATAGGGCAAATATGTTTCGACACCCGAAAATGGAACCTGCACCCACGTGATACCCGGGTTATTTGCAAGAGTTTCAATAAGTTGCGCCGTTGAATCAAAGTCGGTCCACACAAGTCCTTGTGCTTCTGACGCGTCTACGACTACTCCGCCACCCGCTCGCACGGCATCGCATGCCCAGCCAGCAACACCTTGTGGCCCAACAGCAATCTTGGGCACAGCCTTGCCTTGCGCCACGAGCTACGAGCCGCCAGTAAATGTGGCGGCAATCTTGCTCGCCGAATCGCCTCCGCGACGCAGGATGACCGCCAAAAACCACAGCGCACTCAGGGTCACAATGAACAACAGAGACGCGCCTACACCCCAGAACGGTTTGATCGTGCTGCGAGTTGCACCCAATAGTGCAACTGGGAATGTTGTCGATCCAGCCTCGCTGATCAATGTCGAGATCACGGCATTGTCGAGACACAGTGCAAACGAAAGCAACCCGCCGGCCACCATCGCCGACGCAATGAGTGGCAACGTGATCTGTCTAAATGCGCGACCAGGAGGCGCACCCAAGTCGCCTGCGGCTTCTTCGAGCGACTCATCAATGCCGGCTAGTCGAGCACGAACGATCAGAGTCACTACCGCACTCGCATACAACGACTGCCCCACCCATAGTTTGTTGATTCCACCGTTAAATGGACCCCAGCCACTGGTAAAAATAATGCCGACAAGTGGAACTTCCTTTATCCGCGGAAACCAAGTAGCCAAGGCAACTGCGTCCATAATCTCTGGTGTCACCAATATCAGAAACACCGTTGCCATAAAAAACGTTGTCCATCTGCCAGGCCGACGAGCAAGCGCAACACCCGACATGCCGCCGATGATGACGGCGATCACCGTTGCGCCAAACGCCGCGATAAACGAGTTACGTATTGCATCACCGATGCCAGTGAAGTCAAAGATTGTGCGATACCACTCAGTCATCAGGCCATTCAATATGAGTGCAAATACAAACGAAGCAACCACAATCCACGACGAAACAAACCTAGGAACAGTGTCGCGACCTTTGATCAACCGTTTTATCACCAGACCTATGACAGTTAAGGCAACAAATCGAACGAGTACACCCATCATTTCGCCGCCATTAAACAATTCTCCCCACCACTTCGTGCTGGTTTTACCAGACCAAATAGTGAACGAGCTGCCGTTGTTGAACGAGTGTAAAAACACCAGCATGATTGGAATAAACAAAAACACCAGTACAAGTCCTGTCCATACGCCAAGCACTTTTGGCAAAACCTCGATCTTTGCCCTGGTACGTGGCTTGATATGTTTTGCTTGCTCAAGAGTTCGTTCGTGCATCTTGCGTCGCACACTTTGCACTGCGGGTGAAGCAAGTGAATTGATGAGTGGAACAATCTTCATCGCCACAAACCCAACACCGAGCGACAACAACACTGCACCGATCATCAAGATCGCCATTGCAGAACCAAGCGGCCAGTTTTGTGCACCGCTGAATTGCGACGCAATCATTGCGCCGATCATGTTGCCCTTGGCCCCACCAAGCACCGTTGCTGTCACATAGTCGCCGCACATTGGAATAAACGTGAGCAACACACCAGCCACGATGCCCGGCCCAGCAAGTGGCAGTGTCACCCCAAAGAATGTTGCAACACGACCAGCGCCCAAATCTTTACTGGCCTCACGCATGCGCACGTCGATCCGGTCAAGTGCCACGAAGAGCGGCAAGATCATGAACCCGAGGTAGTTGTAGACAATCGCGATCTGCACTGCAAGAGAGGTTTCAAGGATCTGAATTCCGTTCTCCCCAATCCAACCCATCTCAACAAGCCATTTTGAAAATGTGCCATTTGGGGCAAGCGGGATTCTCCATGCGACGGTGCGAATCAGAAAGCTCGTAAAGCTCGGCACTACAACAGCAGCGAGGATAATTGCTTTCCATTTTTCTGGCACCTTGAACGCAGCAAAATACGCGACCGGCAATCCGATCAACACGCACATCGCCGTGGCGATTACAGAAATACGCAGCGTCCCACGAAACGTCTTAAAAAACGTTTCGTCAAAAACTGCCGAATAGCTGTTTGTCGACAACTGGCTGAAGTCGACTGGCAATAACTTGCTCGAGTCTTTGGTGCCGAACGAATAGAACACGATGAAAGCAATTGGCAACGCAAAGAACAGCAGATACCAAATGATTGCAGGCAACGCGAGCAGGTATTTAGGCCCGTGAAACCTCTTTTTAAATCGTGTAGCGACCGTTGCGGTCACCCAGATCAGCCTCCGGCCTTTGCCTTCGACTTATTCAAGATGTCGATGAGTCGATCAAGGGCAGGAGTGATGATTTGTGTGTGCATGGTTTTCACCTGATCATCACCAAAGAAAATCATGTCGCCCTTTTCGAGATCTGGTGCGATCTCACCAATTAGTGTCGACATGTTTTTCATGCCGGTGTGATAGCCGTGATACGAAAGATCTTGAATGGAGACTTCTGGAATCAAGTCCCAGTTGATCCATGCGTGCGCGGCTTCTGGGTTTGGGGCACCCACTGGAATGCAGTAGTTGTCCATCCAGAGTTCGGTGTCAGGAGCACCAAGTACCCACTTCCAATCTTCTGGGTTGCCACCAGCCTCTGCAATTCGCGTATATGCCTGACGGGCATCGCCGTTCCATGCCATGGCGATCGAATACGCGCCTTCAGCGAGCTTGGTCGATGGGTAGCTGTCATACGCCTTGATGTGCTGAGCGAATTCATCCACCAAGAATTTCTCACATGCATCCAGGCTGGCTGCATCTTCGGTGTTCCAGTCGATGCCATTAGCCCAGAACCACATGCCGCAATAGTTAGGCGCTGCATCGATGACTGCACACTGGCCAGAAGCTTCGCCCATGCAAGTGTCAATGAAGTCTTGCCACGTGGTCAGTTCTTTCGAGATCTTGGTGCTGTCGTAGAAATAGCCGGTTGTACCCCAGTTTTTACATACCGAGTAATCGTTTGTTGTGTCCCACGCCTGACCGAGGTAGAGCGGATCGACGTTGACCATGTTTGGAATCAACGACTTGTCAAGCTTCTGCAGCAATCCTTTTTCGACCATCTGTGTGATGTACGGACCAGTTGGTACCACGATGTCAAAACCGCTCGCACCGGCACTTGTTGCCAACTTGGTGATCAAGTCTTCGTTGCTCCCGTAGTAGTCAACTTTCATCGTCACGCTCAAGGTTGAAGCAGCAAGCGCACCAACAAGTTCTGGGTCGTTGTAGTCGCCCCATGTGTACATGGCCAACGTGCCACTTGATGTGTTGATGACGCGACTCCAGTCGCCACTTGCCAAGCCGTCTGTCGATCCAGCGGCAGCAGTATCTGTTGTTGCTGCTTCGTCAGATGACGAATTTCCACAAGCCGCTGCAATCAATGCAAAACCAGCAAGTGCAGTTCCACCTTGCAAGAATGCGCGACGTGAAAGCTTCTCGCGAAAGCTGTCTGGTGCAAGCATTCTGAGTTCTTTTGGTGATTCCTTTTTCATGTCATACCCCTATTTTCGTTGTTGATGATCTTGGTTTGATATTAGTCATGAGCCGGCGCCGCCATGACAACACTGGCTTGCCTGGCCGAAAATAGATACACATCCTCGGCCGACCACGAGCACCACACTGTTTCACCAAGGGCAAAACGTGATGGATTGGTGCGAGCGACCATGACCAAGATGTCACGATCTTTGGCGCGCATTACGTATTGCAGCACGTCGCCGAAATGCGACACGCCTGCGACCTTCGCCTCAACTGCGTTGGCCGTCTGGGCTGGTTGTGCTGCAGACAAGTTGATGCACTCTGGACGCACAGCAGAAAGAGCGGCTTCGCCATTGGGTACATTCTCTTCTGGCCGAGTTGCTACAAACACTGTGCCATCATCGGCCCGGGCACCGTCCTCGGTTGCAATGCCCTGCCAGAAGTTGTTGCGACCAATAAATCCGGCAACGAATGCAGAAGTCGGATGCTCATACACCGTTTCTGGGTCACCAAGTTGCTCAATGTGGCCGTCCAGCATGATGGCGATGCGGTTCGACATCGACATTGCTTCTTCTTGGTCGTGAGTAACAAACACGAAAGTGATTCCTAGTCGGCTCTGCAACAACTTCAATTCGATCTGCATCTCTTCGCGCAGCTTGCGATCGAGTGCCCCAAGTGGTTCATCGAGAAGCAAAATGCTCGGACGATTAACGAGTGCGCGCGCAACTGCAATGCGTTGCTGCTGGCCGCCCGACATTTGTCGTGGCTTGCGCTCTGCCAACTTGGTCATCTGCACCATGTCGAGCGCTTCCATCACACGATTTGCGGTCTCAATCTTGTTGACACCTTTTTGTCGTAATCCATAAGCAACGTTTTCGGCAACCGACATATGCGGAAAAAGTGCGTAGTGCTGAAACACCGTGTTGACGTCGCGCTTATACGGCGGCACGCCTTGCACCTCAAGGCCGTTGATGCGGATGAAGCCTTCGTCTGGTTGTTCGAAACCCGCGAGCATTCGAAGCGTCGTTGTCTTGCCGCAACCAGATGGACCAAGCAAAGAAAGAAACTCGCCTGCCTTAATCTGCAGATTGATTCCATTAACAGCGAGCACGTCACCGTACTTCTTCGTGACATTGATCAGTTCAACTGAACCGCGCTCGCTATTTTCCATGCTTCCCCCGTGCTCTTGTTTTCTACAACTAGCTAACTGTTGAGGTTAATCATCACGTGCTTGATGCGCGTGTAATCATCCAGTGCATATGCCGA
>WLKU01000009.1 GCA_009701105.1 Actinomycetota bacterium
CGTGTTGCTGTGGCAGAAGAGTCACTCACAAAAGCGCTGCATAGTTTGGTGTCGCGCGACAACGTGCGCGAAACAGTGTTGCTCTCCACGTGCAATCGCACCGAAGTGTATGTAGTCGCTGAAAAGTTTCATGGTGCGTATGCCGATGTACGAGATTACTTTTGTGAACTTTCGGGGCTGACACCTGACGAATTGCATCCGCATTTTTATAGTCAGCATGACGAGGCTGCTGTATCGCACCTGTTTGAAGTGGCATCAGGTCTTGATTCTGCTGTGATTGGCGAAACCGAGATACTTGGCCAGGTGCGCGATGCATGGGACTTGGCTCGAGTTGAGCAGACTTCTCGCACAACACTCAATATGTTGTTTCGCCAAGCGCTCGAAGTGGGTAAGCGCGCGCGCAACGAAACCGGAATCAGCAAATCCACAACATCAATTTCTCATGCTGCTGTTGAGATGGCAAAAGAATTGTTAGGCACAATGCAGGGCCGAAGCGTTCTCGTTGTTGGTGCTGGCGACATGGGTGCTGGCATTGCGCGCGCATTGTCAAGTGCTGGCGCCGCATCGGTCACGGTAATGAATCGCAATACAGAGCGCGCAGAACAACTTGCCGCAACTGTTGGCGCTGTTGTCAGCCCGATTTCGGAATTGGCAAGTGCGCTTGGTGGTGCCGATGTGGTGCTGACATGCACAGGTGCAACCGAACCAATCATCACTGCAGAATTGGTGCGTTCAGTTCGTGGTGAGACCCCAAGTTCTCCTTTGCTCATTGTTGATATCGCAATGCCACGCGACGTTGAACACTCGGTGGGCGACATCGCAAACGTAACGTTGCGCGATTTGTATGACTTGCGTGACTGGGCACAAGTTGGCATCAACGCGCGCAACAATGAAGCCGACGCAGTGCGCACGATCATTGTTGAGGAAGTAGAACGCTTTACCCAAGAGTCAATTGCGCGCCAGGCCGCACCACTTGTTGCCGAGTTGCACGAGCGTGCCGAAAATATTCGACGCGCTGAGATGGATAGGTTTGCTGCGCGCATGTCTGGACTTACGCCAGAACAGCGCGAACTTGTTGAAACGATGAGCAAGTCGGTTGTTGCCAAATTGCTGCACACCCCATCTATCCAACTCAAAAACAGTGCTGGTACCCCACAAGGCGAGCGCATCGCTGCAGCACTTCGCGACCTCTTCGACATCGAATGATTCGTCTTGCAACTCGCTCGAGTGCTCAAGCCCGCACTCAAGCACAAGTAGTTGCCAACGCAATATCTACAGCAACTGGTGAGCAAACCGAACTTGTTTTTGTTGAAACCCTTGGCGATATCAAGCGGGATGTGCCGCTACACCAAATAGGTGGTCAGGGCGTTTTCGTTAAAGAAGTACAACAAGCAGTTCTTGATGGTCATGCAGATTTGGCAGTGCACTCTGCTAAAGATTTGCCTTCTTTGCAAACTGACGGTCTTATTGTCGGTGCGTGGTGCACACGACGTGATGCGCGCGACGCATTGGTTGGCAACACACTGTCTGGTTTGAAACAAGGTGCGACGGTGGCAACTGGTTCGGTGCGGCGCCGTGCGCAGTTGCTGACCATGCGGCCCGATCTCAGGTTTATTGATTTGCGGGGCAATATCAATACTCGACTCGGCAAGGTGCCTGAGGGCGGTGCAATCGTCATGGCGGTTGCGGCACTTGAGGTGCTTGATCTCACCGATCAGATTGCACAAATTCTTGACCCAAGTGTTGTTGTGCCGATGATCGGTCAGGGTTGTGTAGCAGTGGAGTGCCGAGTGGGCGATGCCGCAACGCAAACTGCACTTCAGGCGGTTGACCACGCAGCAACTCGTCGAGCAGTTGAAATGGAGCGAGCATTCTTGGCCGAGTTGGGCGCAGGATGCAATATGCCCATCGGTGCACATTTGGACGCACAAGATGTGTTTATCGCATTTATGGCAACGGGAGATACTGCAGCCGATCGTCATGTTGTGCACACGCAGTCGGTCGCTGGTGTTGCAGACCGATTGCAATTAGCTCGTGACATCGCACAGCAGTGCCGAAGCAAACTGCAATGACCAACCTCGCCGGAAAGACAGTTGTACTCACTCGCCCAGTTGAACAGTCGAGCGAACTTGCCGAATTGCTGGCCGAAGTTGATGTCAACGTGCTGTTGGTGCCACTGATCAAAATTGTCGGACCAAGCGATGGAGGTCGCAAACTCAAGGCAGCACTTGAGAATGTTGCAGAGTACGACTGGATTGTTGTTACTTCTGCAAATGGAGCGCAAAGCATTGCAGCATTTCTTCAGACGTTGTTGGCAAGCGATGCACGACGACCAAAAATTGCAGCTGTAGGTGGTGCAACGGCAAAAGCTCTTGGGTGTGCAGCGGACTTTATGCCAAGCATTGCAAATGCTCAATCACTTGTGCGCGAGTTTCCCTATGGCGAGGGGCGAGTATTGCTCGCTCAAGTTGAAAATGTGGGTGGTGTAGTTGACTCATCGGTTGCACGCGGACTTGCCGAGCGCGGTTGGTTGGTAGACGAGGCAGCCGCGTATCAAACTGTGGCGGCAACTCCGAGCGAACAAGAAGTTGAGCAGGCGACTCAAGCAGATGCCGTTGTTTTTTATTCCGGATCGGCTGTGCGCTCTTGGCGTGCGGGTATGGGAATGAAGACGCCAAACGTTGTAATTGCAATTGGTGAGTCAACTGCGCGGGTTGCGCGCAATCTCAATATTCGGGTTTCGAGCGTTGCTGCACAAACAACGCCCAGTGCCGTGGTGGCTGCACTCGTTGAGGTTTTCGAACAACAGCGCCCGTAGCCTTACGGGTATGGCGTTTCCGCAATCTCGCCCCCGTCGTTTGCGACAGAGTCCCGCCATGCGCGAACTTGTTGCAGAAGTGCGTTTGGGCGTCAAAGATCTTGTTGCCCCACTATTTGTGCGCGAGGGCATTACGTCTGCGCAACCAATCTTGTCGCTGCCTGGCGTCGTGCAACACACGCTCGATTCATTGCGCAGTGAAGTAGTACAGCTTGCAGAACTTGGTGTTCCTGGTGTGATTTTGTTTGGCATTCCATCAGTGAAGGACGAGGTTGGCTCTGGAGCGTTTGATCCAGCCGGCATCGTGCAGGTGGCATTACGCGAATTACAAAAAGAAGTCGGCAATGACATGGTGCTGATGTCCGACTTATGCGTAGACGAATACACATCGCACGGACACTGCGGAGTGCTCAACAAGCACGGTGACGTTGACAACGATGCGACGCTTGATATTTACTGTCGAGCAGCACTTGCGCAGGCAACTGCTGGTGCGCATGTAGTAGCGCCAAGCGGAATGATGGACGGCCAAGTTGGCGCGATTCGTGCTGCGCTTGATGGCGCAGGATTTTCTGATGTTGCGATTATGGCCTATTCGGCAAAGTACGCCTCTGGTTTGTATGGTCCGTTTCGCGATGCTGTTGATGTGCAGATTCAGGGCGGAGGCAATCGCAAGAGTTACCAACAAGATTGGCGCAACGCCCGTGAGGCACTGCGCGAAGTTCATGCCGACATCGAACAAGGTGCCGACATCGTCATGGTCAAACCTGCGTTGAGTTATCTCGATGTGATCTCTGCTGTGCGTGCACAAGTTGATGTGCCAGTGGCTGCGTATCACGTGAGTGGTGAATACGCGATGATTAAAGCGGCTTCGGCAAATGGTTGGATAGACCACGACACGGTTGCAATTGAGCAACTCACCGCTGTCAAGCGTGCGGGCGCCGACATTATTCTTACCTATTTCGCGCGTTGGTTCGCAGAAAACAATCGCTAAGACATGAGTCTTGCGTTTTGTGATCCAGTTGCGTGTGTTGCTGTGGGCTGCACTGCAACTATTTGCACAGGCAAAGGTGTTCCGTCAAACCACACGTTGTACACACGCTCTGCCGAAGTAATTCCTGGTGGAGTCAACTCTTCGATTCGCGCGTTTAAAGCCGTTGGCGGCGAGCCGTACATCGTTGCGCGTGGCGAAGGTGCGCATGTGATCGATGTTGAGGGCAAGCGTTATATCGACTTGGTACAAAGTTATGGAGCTGTCATTTTGGGACACGCACACCCAGCGATCACAACAGCTTTGCAAGCCGCAGCAGTTGATGGCACTTCATTCGGTGCACCAACTCCACGTGAAATGAAACTTGCCGAAGCAATTCGTGAACGAGTACCGAGCTGCGAACGAGTTCGCTTAATGAATAGTGGCACCGAAGCAACGAGCACTGCAGTTCGACTTGCGCGCGGGGCAACTGGCCGTAAGCGCATCATTACTTTTGCCGGAAACTTTCACGGCGCAACAGATGCACTACTTGCTGCCGGTGGCAGCGGCGTTGCAACACTCGGTTTGCCGGGCACTGCGGGTGTTCCAGAAGAAGCCGTGGCCAACACGCTTGTTGTGCCGTACAACGTTATGCCGGAAATTGGTAACGATGTAGCCGCAGTGATTGTCGAACCGATTGCCGCAAACATGGGCGTCGTAGCGCCTGCACCCGGATTTCTAGAAGGACTTCGCGCAGCTTGCGACAAAGCAGGTGCGCTGTTGATTTTTGACGAAGTGATTACGGGTTTTCGAATCGGCATGGGCGGAGCACAAGCAAAATACGACGTGCGTCCCGACATCACATGTTTTGGCAAAGTAATCGGTGGCGGTCTTCCAATTGGCGCAATTGGCGGATCTCGTGCGGTGATGGAAAATCTTTCGCCGCTCGGCAAAGTGTTTCATGCAGGTACTCTTGCGGGTAATCCACTTGCAACCGCAGCAGGTTTGAGCGCACTCAACGAACTCACTCAAGACGTATATATGGAACTTGGTGCGCGAGCCCGACAACTTGCCACTCTGTTACGTGACGCCTGCACAAGCGCCGGCATTACTGCACAGTTTCCTGTTGTTGGCACGCTTGTCGGCGCATTCTTTGGAAATCATGTTCCAACCAACTTTGATGAAGCAAAGCAAACGGATGAAAAGCTGTACGCAAAGTTTTTTCATGCGATGTTGAACGAAGGCGTGGCTATGGCACCAGGCGCATACGAAGCGCTCTTTGTCGGAGTCGGTCATACAGATGCGGTGATGGAGCAATTGGCTGCGGCCGCGCATCGCGCAGCGCATGCAGTCACTGCAGCGAAATAGAAACGATTTAGAGTAGATCTATGCGCCATTTTTTGTCGGCTCGATTATGGACGGCATTTGCGATACTTGGTGCCGCAGCTGTTGTTGTACTCGGATTGTTCGCAATTACTTCTGGAGGCTCATCAACGTCTACGGCACTACCCACTACTCACAATGTTGAACTTGTTGCTGTTGCTACTTCACTTGCAGCCCAGGAAGGCTGGCAAATTGCGAACAACAAAACTGTGGGTAACGCAACGCTGACTTTGGACGACGGTCGAGTAGTCGAAATTCTTGAAGGGACGTTGGGCGAGATCACATGCATCAATCTGACAGCCCCCTCTGCATGTGTGTTGTTAGCCGACATGCTTGGTGGTGGCGTCGTGTGGTTTGCTCTCGTGCCGGTAGACGAGAACGCAGCATCTAGTCAAAAGATGTTGACTCTTCCACCACTTGTTGACATGTTGAACGGCGGCAGTCTGGGTGTGCTGCAAAATGATTGGATTGTGAAACTTGGTGACGGTGTAAAACGCACTTGTGACTCCGAATCAGACACCGCAAACCTACGTGAGTTCATCACCAAGTTTGCACAAAATAGCGTCGCGATTCTTGACTTGATCAAGGACGAAGTGACCGAAGTGGTCTGTACGAGTAATTAAGTTGCAAGCAAAATTTATTTAAGCGTTTGGCGCGAGTCGCGCAATTGCTGCTGACAACTTGTAAAAAGTGACCAGTTATTCGCCGGACACGCGTGGCTCGATGCCAACGAGCACCGGAGGCTTGGTCAACATTGCAAAGTCTTTGTCAACAGTTGCAAATGATGTTGTGCCTTTTTCGAGAGCCAAGAAAATTTCTGAAGTTGGCGAACACCATGTGTTGTATTCGTCGGCCCACTCTTTGCTGGCTGGGTCTGCACCACTAATTGCATAACGCTCGTGGCATACCACTCCAAGAATTTGTGCTTCAGTGAGTGCACCGCCAGCTTTTTCGCCTTGCATTGGCATCGGGTTGCCGTTGTACGAAAGCGGAGCGTGCGCGCCACCTTCACGGTCTGGATCTCCGTAGACCTTGATGCCGGCTGATGCGTACGCCTGACTACCCGTGTACACAAAGTTCAGCATGTCTTCAATCTTCGGAAACGTTTTCATCACTTCACCCTGATACAACACGCGACCTGCACCGCCTTGACCTTCGGCGCCGTGACAACCAGCGCATGATCCGTAAACAGCTGCACCAACAGCAAGTGGACCTTCGACAACTTTTTCTTGTGGCTTGAGGGCGGCTACATACATAAACGCCCAGAGTGGAAGCAGACTCAATGTGGCCATTGCCCAAAACGGAATCTTTTTGCGCGACTTGGCAGCAGCGACGTAAGCAGGATCGGGGAGTGCCTTTGGTGCAACAGGTACTACTGGTTTTTCAACTGCAGCCGGCGCCGAGGCTGGGGTAGTCGCCGCAACGTCTGTAGATGGAGTTGCGCCCGACTGTTGGCGGTCCTTCGATCGCTTGAGCAGGTGTTCGGGTATCTCGGTCACGGCGTCCACTCTAAATCAAATTTGGGCCAATTCAAGAACGCATCGCTCGTTGGCCAAGAAATTTGAACTTGGCAGTTGGGCAGGGGTGTTAGGCAGGCTTGAGAAGTAGGTACATGTCACAATGCGCACGAATGCACGAACTCACTGGTTTTCGCCACTCGGTACCTTGCCCGACTAGCCTTATTTCCGAATTGGTAAGGAATTGATCCGAAAGAGAATAAGGAAAGGTATCCCCGCGAACCATGCTGGCAATAGACATTCTTCGATGGCCTGGCATGAACCAAGCGTTCCTGTTTTCGTTCTTTCTTACTCTTGTATTGATCGCAGCAATCATTGTTGTCGGTAGGCGTCGCCCAGCAGATCGCAAAGCAACTTGGGGCGAAGCAATGTTTGGATCTGCATATGTTTTCGCTGTGATGTTTATTTCGTTTGGCGTCGTGCCTCACCAGTGGATTGACCATGCAGACAAAAATTTGGGGTGGCGCAAGGACAAAGTTATTTTTGGTCCGTTCGGTATTTTGAAGCCAAAAGCATTCGGTGGACCGTTTCCGTTCACAATGAGCTTTGAAGCAATTCGCGACATCGTCGTCGTAGTCATTCACGTTTTTTATTTTGTGTTGATGGGCTTCATTTTTGCTTGGTGGCAAAAGCGTGGCGATGTCAAGACAAAAGAAGCAAAGACATCGTCATATGGCCGACCATTGATGCGCAAGGCATGATCTGAAATGACAAAGACCGACGCCAACCCACCGATGCCGGAATGGTCGGACGAGTATCAACTCGTTGAAGTTGATGCTGCGTACCTTGCGAAGGCTGTTAAGCCAAAGCAATTCATTCACATCGATCAGAGTGAATGCATCATGTGCGAAGGTTGCGTCGATATCTGTCCGTGGAAATGCATCCATATGGTTGCACCCGAAGCAATCGCTACAGCTGAAAATACCGAGAAGCCTGGCGACGATCCATCCGACAACGTGTTGTTCATTATTGACGACGACGTCTGCACGCGATGCGCATTGTGCGTCGATCGTTGTCCAACTGGCGTGATCATTATGGGCAAAGTTGGCGAACCTGTTGCAACTGGTGACTTTCACACACGTACGGCAAACCATGGCTACGGCTACGGGATGCGGCTTTAGAAGACTGATTGATACGGAGAATATTTATGGCACTAACACTTGACGAGCAACCAAAGGTGACTCTGAAAGAGCGCGCGACAAAGTTGAACGAGTCGCTTAAGGGCAGCCAGGCATGGAACTCGATATTCCGTCCTGGTTCAATTTTTCGCAAGGGTTACACCGACTCACCTCGTAACCGTTCGTATGTGATCATGAACTCGGTGCTCTATCACTTGCACCCAGTGAAGGTAAAGCGTCACGCAGTAAAGGTCAGTTACACGCTGTGCCTTGGTGGATTGAGCTTCTTCTTGTTTATTTTGCTCACTGTTACGGGCATTTTCTTGATGTTCTTTTATCGACCAACAGCCACGAATGCTTGGCAAGATATTCAGTCGCTACAAACTTCTGTGACCTTTGGTTTGATGGTTCGAAACATGCACCGTTGGGGTGCTCACTTGATGGTGCTCAGTGTGTTCTTGCACATGGCGCGTGTGTTTTATCACGGTGCATACAAAGCGCCACGCGAATTTAACTGGGTGATTGGCGTTATTTTGCTCACCCTTACATTGCTCCTTTCATTCACCGGCTACTTGTTGCCATGGGACCAACTTGCGCTCTGGGCAGTAACGGTGGGTACCAACATGATGGGGTATTCACCGGTCATTGGTTCGCAAGTGCGATTTGTGTTGCTCGGTGGTGTCGAGATCGGTGCCGAAACGTTGTTGCGATGGTATGTATTGCACGTGTTGTTGTTTCCATTCATTACTGTCATCTTTCTTGCCGTGCACTTTTGGCGAGTGCGTAAAGACGGCGGAATATCGGGGCCACTATGACCGAAATACCAGAACACCTTCTCAAGCGTGCGCAAGCAGCCCGCGACAAGGCAGCAACCGACAGTGGCGCGGGCGAAGCAGCAAGTGGTGCTCCGTCGGATTCGCGTATTCCTGAAGAGTTGCTCAATCGTTCTAAAGCTGCGGCTGCAGGTGGAGTCGCGGTTGCAGAACGTGTTGCAACTGGTGTCGCTACCACAGCGCCAAACGGCAACGCCCCACTTGGTACTGGTCCTGGCGGTCACACACAGCGCTTATTGACAGTTGTGAAGTCTGGTTCGATTCAAGATGTGAAGGCAGTGCCGGTTGACAAAGTGCACACATGGCCACACTTGCTCGGCGTTGAGTTTGTTGCAGCACTTGCATGTACCGCGTTTACATTTTTGTTTTCATGGTTCGTCAACGCACCGTTGTTGCAAGCCGCAAACTTCAACCAAACTCCAAACCCATCAAAGGCTCCTTGGTACTTCTTGGGCTTGCAAGAATTGCTCACCATGTTTCACCCAATGATTGCTGGTGTAACAATTCCTGGTGTTGCTCTTATTGCGTTGATGCTTGCTCCATATATGGATCGCAACCCATCCAACAAGCCAGAAGATCGCAAGTTCTTGACAAGTATTTTCACGGTCCACCTGATGTTCTGGGCAGTGCTCGTGATCATCGGTTCATTCTTCCGTGGTCCTGGCTTCAACTTCACGTTCCCATGGCGTGATGGAATTTTCTTCGATCTCTAAGGCGACACACATATATATGAATACGACCACCATCATCACCCTCGCAGTCGCGATACTTATTGTGCTTGGGCTTGCACTCGTGTTGACTTCCGTCAAGCGCAATGAATCACGAGGCGTAGGCACTCTGAAGCGCGAAACCCGTCGCAAAGACAAGGGCAAAGTCAATCCAGACGAGGTGTCTGGTCGTGAAGTCGAGCGCGCTGCAGTCGCTGCCCGCAATATGGCAATCGCGACACGCCCGAGTGCAGATGTTGAGCCATGGTCGCCACCAGATGCAGAAGCAATTGGTGTCGCGCGACGACAGTTTTTAAATCGTGCAACCGGAACATTATTGGGTGCAAGTCTTGGTGCATTCGGTGCGTCGTTGATTGCATTTTTGTGGACAAGTGCGTCTGGTGGTTTTGGTTCGAAGATCACGATTGGCAATGTCGATACAGTGATCGGCCAGATTCGTGCTAACAAAGGTTTTTTCTATGTTCCACAAGCCCGTTCGTGGATCACCGAGTATCCAAAAGAGGGTTTGTCAAAAGCAAAAGTTGCTTACGGCAAGCAAGCACCGGTGTATGCAGGTATGGAAGCCGGAATTATCGCGCTGTATCAAAAGTGCCCACACTTGGGTTGCCGCGTTCCCAACTGCGTGAGCTCACAATGGTTTGAGTGCCCATGCCATGGTTCGCAATACAACCGCGTCGGAGAAAAAAAGGGCGGACCAGCGCCTCGCGGAATGGATCGATTTGGAGTTTCTGTCGCCAATGACATTGTTGTTGTTGATACAGGATCTGTTTTTGGTGGGCCACCGATCGGCACAAACACAACCGGTCAAGAAGCCGAAGGCCCCCACTGTGTAGGCACTGCAGGAGGCCACTAATGATTGCTGTTGTTACAACAAATATCGCATGGATCATTTTGGTGATCGCTGTTGGCGGTTGGATCGTCTACGGGCTCACCAACGTTCGTCGCAGCCGCGCCGAAATCGGATCAGAAATTACGCTTGCCGCAAACCGCAAGCCGTATTACGACGACGAGATTCTTGAGGGAAAGAAAATCGAGCGCACCCAGTTGATCGGTCTTTTGTTTTTGGTGGTAGTGACCATCAGCTTGCCGTTGTATTGGATTCTTGAGCCAGGTCGTGAGGCCGGCGCAATCAAGATGTGGGATCATCAATTTGATCACTGGGGTAGCAAATTGTTTGCGGCAACTGCGGATGGTGGATACAACTGTGCGGGTTGCCATGGTGGCATGAAGGGCCCGGGTGGTGCTGCTGCATATGCGATCACCGATCCAAAAACTGGTGAGGTAAAAGAAGTCAGTTGGAAAGCCCCTGCGATCAACACCATTTATTACCGCTATAGCGAAGAAGAAGTTCGCTTCATTCTTAACTACGGTCGTCCGTTCTCGCCGATGTCAGCATGGGGTCTTGTAGGTGGCGGACCAATGAACGAGCAACAAATTCAGACCGTGCTTACATATTTGAAGGGCATTCAGATTCCTCGCGAAGATTGCCGATTAGCAACTGATGATCCACGAACTTGCGATGGTGGTCACTTGCCCAAGGCAACTCAAGATGCAATTCAGACCGAAGCCGAGCGTTTGGTTGCCGCTGGCACATACAAGACGGTTGGTGAAGCGTTGTTTAACTTGGATTTGGGTAGCGGAAACTATTCATGCGCACGTTGCCACACCAAGGGTTGGTCGTACGGAGACCCACAAGTCACTGGCGGCGGTGCGTTGGGGCCAAACCTCACTGGTGGTTCTGCGGTTCGTCAGTTTCCACAACGTTCAGACATGATCAATTTTATTAGTGGCGGCAGTGAATACGGCAAGCGATATGGCGAGCAGGGTCAGGGCAGTGGTCGTATGCCTGCATTCGGTGCGATGCTCACCGAGTCACAAGTGTCAGCCATTGTCGACTATGTGAGAGGTCTCTAAATGTTGTCAGCACTGTTTGCAATTAACTGGCAGCCAGAACTGCGCGGCATTGTTGTCGTATTCATCGCCGTTGCAGTACTGATTGGTGGCACATACTTAGTAGTTGGCACCAACGTAGGTGCACGACTTGGCTTCTTGATCGTTGTTGCTGCATTCTTTGGCTGGATGATGACGATGGGTGCAATTTGGTGGACATACGGCATTGGTCTCAAAGGACCAACACCGTTTTGGTTTCCAGCCGAGCCCGTCACGATTGTGCGGGATTCATCGCTATTAGTAGGTGCAGAAATATTAAAGTCCGAGCCAACAATTGGCGCAGACCCAGTAGCTAATGCATCATTGATTTCAACAGAGCTTCAGGCAGAGGGTTGGCACTTGTTGGATGAAGCAGACCCGCAACGTGGTCAAGCAGTTGCTGCATCCGACGCGATTTTGCAAATTGAAGCAAAAGAGTTTCCTGCTGGTTCGTATCTTTCGGTTGCTGTGTACGACCGTGGAGGCGAGCGTTGGCCAAAGATCAATGACTCACTTGACTTCTTCGCGTTCTTTCACAAGCCAAGATATGCACTTGTTGAAGTTGCTCCTGTTGTGCCACAACGTGTTGAGCCAGGTCGTGCGCCAGCACGTCCAGTAGTCGACACTGCTCAGCCACACCGTTACGTGCACATGTTGCGCGACCTCGGCGCAAAACGTCAACCCGCTATGTTTATTACGTTTGGTTCAGGGTTGATTTTCTTGATGTTGTGCTGGTTGCTCCATCGCCGTGACTTGCAGTTGCGAGCAAACATGAGCAGCGAGACTCTGCCTTCAAAGGCATAGCAATATTGTGGGCCAGTATCTTCCAATCATCGTTTTGATGGCTCTTGCCATCATCTTCGGTGCCTTAAGTTCGGTCGCGTCAATGTTGCTAGCACCACGCAGACCCAACAGCGCTAAGTCAGCACCGTACGAGTGCGGAATCGTGCCGGGTCGTGAAGCACCCGAGCGTTTTCCGGTGAGCTTCTACATCATTGCGATGTTGTTCATCATGTTTGACATCGAAATCATTTTTGCCTACCCATATGCAGTGAGTCGTCAAGCACTTGGCTCTTATGCGTTTTTCGAGATGCTTGCATTCAGCGCGGTGTTTTTTATTGCATTCGTATACGCCATTGCGCGTGGTGCGCTCGATTGGGGTCCAATCAAAAAAGCAGTTCGACTTGATTTGGGCAATAATGATGAGATGAAGTCGCCTCACCGCACGGTGTTGAGCACTGTGCGTCGCGTGGGTTTTGAGGGTCGCGAAGATGACAACGGAGCAGCAGCCTGATGGGCGTAGTGCGCAACGTCATGGATGATGGCCTTGGCGGGCTTGAGCACAACTTTTTAACTGGGCGCATTGAAGACGTAGTCAAATGGTCGCGTTCGCGATCAAGTTGGGGCGCAACGTTTGGCCTTGCATGCTGCGCGATCGAGATGATGGCAACTGGCACAGCGCACTACGACCTTGCACGATTTGGAATGGAAGTGTTTCGCGCTTCACCACGCCAAGCCGACATCATGATCGTTGCAGGACGTGTCAGCCAAAAGATGGCGCCAGTGTTACGACAGGTCTACGACCAAATGATGGAGCCTAAGTGGGTTATCTCAATGGGCGTATGTGCAAGCAGCGGAGGAATGTTTAACAACTACGCAATTGTGCAAGGTGTCGACCAAATCGTTCCCGTCGATGTGTATGCGCCAGGTTGTCCTCCAACTCCAGAGACACTCATCCATGCGATCGAAACATTGCACCAACTCATTGAAGACGGCGAGATTATGAGCCGTCGCAAATCAACGGGCGCGGGTGCCAATGTGCATATTCAAGAAATTGCAGCTGGCACGTACACACCTGTTGTTCTTGGAAAGCGCTAGGCCATGACAACCGACGTGTTGCACGATTGTGTATTGGGCCAATCACACGGACAGAGCGTGTTGTTCGTACCCAAAGATCGCTATATCGCAACACTTCGCAAGTTGATCGACGATTCGTACACGATGTGTGTCGACCTCACCGCTGTTGACTTTCTGACCCACCCCGGTCGCACGTTGCCAGAAGCGATTGCACCAGAGCGTTTTGAAATCGTTGTCAACTTATTGTCAATGCGTGATCGCACACGATTGCGTTTGCGCACACAAGTCAGTGAGGCCGATGCATCAATCGACTCCGCATTCGATTTGTACCCTGGGACTGAGGCCATGGAGCGCGAAGTGTTTGACATGTTTGGCATCACGTTTAATGGCCACCCAGATTTGACGCGCATTTTGATGCCAGAAGACTGGGACGGTCACCCGTTGCGTAAGGATTATTCGCAAGGTCGCATTCCAGTGCAATTTAAGGGCAGTGCATCATGAGCGATTTGTTGAACACAGTTGTTTCTGCTGGAACTTTTGAAGGCAACCAAGAGTTGCGTTCGCGCAGCGAACTCACAGCTAAAGAAGTAATGCGCGAGGTTGGTGCGGTATTGCGAATGAGTGAAGCAGACGTTGCATTGCTTGCCGAAGTCGAAGCTGATCCTGGTGAAGACCAGACGATGATCATCAACATGGGTCCGCAACATCCATCAACTCACGGAGTTTTGCGACTCATGCTTGAGTTGAAGGGTGAAACAGTGCTGCGTTGCAAGCCAATCATTGGTTACCTGCACACAGGCATGGAAAAGACTGGCGAGTCACTCACATTTATGCAGGGCGGCACCAACGTCACTCGCATGGACTACGCGTCGCCATTAAATAACGAACTCGTTTTTTCAATGGCAACCGAAAAGTTGCTTGGCATCGATGGAGATATTCCCGAGCGCGCCGTGTGGATGCGCATGTTGTTGTCAGAAATGAATCGCATGAGCAGTCACTTATTGTTTATGGCTTCAAATGGCATGGATATCGGTGCAGTGTCGATGATGTTGTACGGCTGGCGCGAGCGCGAAGAAGTATTGCGCTTCTTCCAAAAAGTCACAGGTCTGCGCATGAACCACAACTTCATTCGCCCTGGTGGAGTTGCAGCCGACTTGCCTGCGGGTTGGCGAGATGATGTGCTCGAGATTCTCGAAATGCTTGGACCACGATTGGACGAGTACGACACGTTGATGACGGGTCAGCCAATTTGGCGCGAGCGCTTGCAGGGCGTTGGAGTGATCACTCGCGATGAAGCGATAGCGCTCGGTGCAACTGGTCCGATCTTGCGCTCGACCGGCTTGGCATGGGACTTGCGTCGCGACATGCCGTACCTCAACTACAAAGATGTTGATTTTGATGTAATTGTCGGCAGTTATGGCGATGCGTTTGATCGCTATGCAATCCGTTTGGCCGAAATTCGCGAATCGATGCGCATCGTTCGCCAAATTCTCGACAAGATGCCTGGTGGTGACTTCCGCATTCAAAATAAGAAGGTCACTCCGCCACCTCGCGCTCGTATCGACGAGTCGATGGAAGCGCTGATTCATCACTTCAAGATTTTCACTGAGGGCTTCAAGGTTCCAGAGGGCGAAGTGTATGTAGCGATCGAAAGCCCACGTGGCGAGATCGGTTGTTACATCGCTAGCGATGGCTCGGCTACTCCATATCGCATGCACGTACGCGCACCAAGTTTTGTCAACGTGCAAGCACTGCCGCACATGATGCGAGGTGGACTCGTGGCCGACGCCGTTGCAGTGATTTCTTCAGTTGACCCAGTGCTAGGTGAGGTCGACCGATGAGCCGCCTCAATGAAGCAAACATCAAGACAGCGCTCGAAATTATTGCTCGTTATCCACGACCAAAGTCTGCACTTATTCCGCTGTTGCATCTTGCGCAAGAACAAAGTGGTTATGTCACGCGTGAGGCGATGGTCCACCTGGGTGAACTTGTCGGTGTTACTTCGGCCGAAGTGTATGGAACTGCAACCTTTTACGAGATGTTTCGCTTTGAGCCAGTTGGCAAATACCTCGTCAACATTTGCGGCACCATGTCGTGTGCGCTCATGGGCGCTGGCGACTTGATGCATCACGCAGAACACAAGTTGGGTGTCAAAGCTGGCGGCACAACTGCTGATGGTATGTTCACGCTCGCTCATGCAGAGTGTCAGGCCGCATGCACCGAGGCTCCAACGCTGCAAGTCAATTACCGTTTTCGTTACAAGGTCACCAATGGCGACTTCGACACATTGATTGACGATCTCAAAAGTGGCAAGTTGTCAGACGAGATTCCTGCGCACGGAGTTGTTGCACGAATTCGCCAGCGCATTCCCGCCGATCGCGGCGTTGGTGCAATTGCACCAGAACTCGTAACCGAGAATCCTGTATGGATGGATGGCAAGGCAGCGTTATGACAACTGCAATCAGGTATCCACACGCGACAGGTTTTGTTGCAGGCGACAGGCCAAAGATCGTGACGTCGCGTTTCGAGCATGCCGACTCGTTTACTCTCGAACGCTTTTTGTCCACAGGTGGTTATGCCGGTTTGCGCAAGGCTCTTGGTCGCGCGGCTACCGATGTACATGAAGAAGTGAAGAGTGCAACCGTGCTTGGTCGCGGTGGCGCTGGTTTTCCCGCTGGCACAAAGTGGGGCCTTACCCCACAACAAGTGTTTCCAAAATATTTGGTTGTTAACGGAGATGAGAGCGAGCCTGGCACATACAAGGATCGCTTGCTCATGGAGCGCGATCCGCACCAACTCATCGAAGGTTGTCTCATCGCTTGTTATGCAGCTGGTTTGTCGCAGTGCTTCTTGTACATTCGCGGCGAGATGGCGCTTGCACAAGAGCGTGTTGCGGCCGCACTCAACGAGGCATACGCGGCTGGTTATGTTGGCAAAAATATTTTGGGTTCCAAGTTTTCGGTCGACATCGTGTTGCACTGGGGTGCTGGTGCATATGTTGTTGGCGAAGAGACTGCATTGATCGAGAGCCTCGAAGGCAACCGTGGCATGCCACGACTCAAGCCACCATTTTTCCCAGCAGCAAATGGTCTGTATGGTCAGCCAACAATCGTTAACAACGTCGAGACGCTTGCCAACTTGCCGTGGTTGATGGTCAACGGCTCCGAGGCGTACACCGCCATTGGCACCAAGACTTCACCTGGTACGCGCATGGTTGCAGTGTCAGGGCACGTCAAAAATCCTGGAGTGTTCGAAATCATCAATGGCACGACAACATTTAGAGATCTGTTGTACGGAGCCGAATTTTGTGGCGGTATTCGTAACGACAACGAACTCAAAGCGTTCGTTCCTGGTGGCGGTTCGGCACCTTGGTTTACGGCCGATCAACTCGACTTGCCATTTGAGGCAAGCCAGGTTGGGCCTGCAGGTTCAATGCTTGGCTCTGGCGCAATCATGGTGATGGATTCCACCACAGACATTCCTGCTGCAGCACTCACGCTCACTCATTTTTATGCACATGAATCGTGTGGCAAATGCACACCGTGTCGCGAAGGTGGCACGTGGCTTGAGCGCATCCTCACCCGCATTGTTGACGGCACGGGCACAGAGGCCGACTTGCAACAAATTCTTGAAGTCGGGGCAATGATCTGCCCAGGAGACTTCCCGCACGCATCCAATGAAAAATTAGGATTGGCTGCTGTGCCATTCCCTTACAAGATGACAACAATTTGCTTCGTTGGGCCGTCTGCATTTGCTCCGCTGCACTCTGCAATCACTTTGTTCCGCAGCGAATTTGAAGCTCGTTTGGTTAAGCGCATCTCAATTCCTGTGACCGCGGTTTCAACTCCATCAGCGGTGTCGGCATAGTCATGACAACTCTCGACTCAAGTGATACGACGCCAGAAGTAGTTGTCGATCCAAACGCGGTCAGCGTCACCATCAACGGCAAAGTCGTTGCTGCACGCAAAGGCGAGATGATCATTGCGGCTGCAGATCGCACAGATGATTTCATTCCACGCTTCTGTTATCACCCGCGCATGGAACCGGTGGGCATGTGCCGGCAGTGTCTCGTTGAAGTTGTTGGTCCACGAGGCCCGATGATGGTGGTGTCGTGCATGACACCAGTTGCAGATGGTCAAGTGGTCAATACTGCAACTGAAGGCGTCAAAAAAGCCCAAGAAGGCATGCTCGAATTGCTGCTCGCAAATCATCCGCTCGATTGCCCTGTGTGTGACAAGGGTGGCGAATGCCCGTTGCAAGACCAAGCATTTAGTCATGGTCCTGGTGAAAGCCGCTTTGTTGAAGAGAAGCGACATTACGAGAAGCCAATTGCTATTAGCGAGAATGTGTATCTCGATCGCGAACGTTGCATCTTGTGTGATCGTTGCACGCGCTTTGCCGACGAAGTTGCTGGCGATGCGTTGATTTCGTTTACGAGTCGTGGAAACAACACACAAGTAATGACATTTCCTGACGAGCCGTTCAGCTCGTACTTCTCGGGCAACACTGTGCAAATTTGTCCAGTTGGTGCGCTCACTGCAAAGCCTTACCGTTTTAAGGCTCGCCCATGGGACATCGAGCATGTTGAGAGCACTTGCACAACATGTTCGGTCGGTTGTCGCACGGTTGTGCAGAGCAGCCGCGACGAGTTGGTGCGGTATCAGGGTGTCGACAGCCAGCCTGTCAACTGGGGTTGGTTGTGCGACAAGGGCCGTTTCAACTTTGAGTCAATCAACTCAAAGGATCGCCTCACGACACCGTTGATCAAGGACGCGAGTGGAAACTTGAGCGCAACGAGTTGGTCGGTCGCTATCGATTCGGCTGCTCGCATGGTGCGCACAGCGCTTACCGTCAGCCCGCAGTCGGTTGCAATTATTGGCGGAGCACGCGGCACCAACGAAGATGCATTTGCGTGGGCGCAACTTGCCAATGCACTGGGTGTCGACTCGCGCGATTCACAACTCGCAGACGGACTTCCACCACAAGTGTTCTCGTTGCCTCAAGCAACAATTGCCGACATCGATACGGCAAAGACAATTATTTTGCTCGCCCCAGACTTAAAAGAAGAGTTGCCAGTGTTGTACCTACGTGTCCGCCATGCGGCCGAGAAGCGCACTGGTCGCGTTGTTGAAGTGTCACCCCGTGCAACAGGATTGGCTGGCAAGGCGTGGAAGAAAGTTCATGTCGAGCCTGGCAAGACAGCAGCAGCATTGCGCGCACTTGCTTCCGATGCATCATTTACTGCGCAGCTTGCAAGTGGTTCAGTGGTGGTCATCGTTGGTCGCATCAACTTGGCTGAGTCTGAAGAGTCTGTCATTCATGCGCTTGCCGAAGTGCTGCACATGGCACCACAAGCCACGGTGCTACCGGTGTTGCGTCGCGGCAATGTTCGTGGCTCAATCACTGCAGGACTCACGCCACGCAATGGTGGCAAGTCCACTGCCGAAATTCTTGAGGCAGCCGCAGCGGGCAAGATCGAATGTTTGATTCTGCTCGGCGCCGATCCACTCTCCGATGTTCCTGATGCCGACTTGGCTCGCCGTGGTATTTCTGGTGCGCGCAACATCATCGCGATCGACACCTTTATTACACAGTCGTCAGCACTTGCCGACATTGTTTTGCCAGCAGCTGCGTATGGCGAAAAAGAAGGCACCACCACAAACCTCGAAGGTCGCATCAGTAATGTCGCGCAGTCGATCACACCAGTTGGCACCTCGCGTCCAGACTGGATGATCGCAGTTGAGCTGGGCACAGCAACATCACACGATTTGGGTTTTGCTTCGTATAGCGAAGTTCATGCAGCAATGATTTCGGGAGTAAATGAATTTGCACCTGCTGTTGATGCCCACGCAGTGGAGCACGACGGAGTGATCGTTGCGCATCCAACTCCAGTAATACTCACACGCGCCGACGGTGCAAGCAATGAGCGCAATTCGTACGACTATCGCGCTGTTGTATCGCGCAAGTTGTACGACAATGCAATCGGCACAGCCAAGAGCCCATCGCTTGCAACACTCGGCGTAGCCTCGGCAATAATTGTCAATCCGCTCGACGTGCCGCGCATTGGTGCGCAAGTAGGCGAGTCGGTGCGCGTCACTTCGCTGCGCGGCACAATCGTTATGCCGTTGCAAGAGTCTGTCGACGTGTTGCGTGGCACCGCATGGCTGCCGATCAATTTGGGCGGTTCCGATGTGCGCGAGTTGTTAGACGTCTCCAAAGACGTCATTGATCTCAAGATCGAGAAGATGTCGTGAGCAATTTGTTTGCAATTGACCCGATGCTCAATGGCGATTTGCTATGGACCCCGCTCATCATTGTGCTCCTCAAAGTGCTCGCTGTGTTTGTGACAGGCCTCGTGGCAACCATGTTGATGGTGTGGTTCGAGCGCAAAGTGATCTCGGGAATGCAAAACCGCATCGGTCCAAACAAGGCAGGCCCGTTCGGATTGCTGCAAACACTTGCCGACGGCATCAAGTTGTTCTTTAAAGAAGATCTCATTCCGGATCGTTCAGATCGGTTTGTATTTAAGCTCGCTCCGTTCTTGTCATTTGTTCCAGCATTCTTGTCGTTTGCAATTATTCCGCTCGGTGGCGACTTCCGCGATGGCAATAACGGCATGGTCACATGGTTCGGTAATACAACTCGCGTGCAACTTGCCGACCCACCTGTCGGCGTTTTGTTTGCGCTCGCAATCTCGGCCATTGCTGTTTACGGCATCATGTTGGCTGGCTGGTCGAGCGGTTCCAAATACCCGCTACTCGGTTCGGTGCGTGCGTCGGCTCAGATGGTCAGTTATGAAGCAGCGCTGGGTCTTTCCCTCGGCACAGTTTTCTTGGTGACCGGCACACTTTCAACAAGCGGCATTGTTGCTGCTCAAAGCTCGATCGGCAACTGGAACGTAGTTGCTACAGGGGTCGTGCCATTCGCAATCTTCCTCATCGCAGCAACTGCCGAACTTAATCGCCCTCCATTCGACTTGGTGGAAGCCGAGCAAGAATTGGTCGGAGGTTTCAACACCGAGTATTCGAGCATCCGCTTTGCGTTGTTTTATCTTGCAGAGTTCATGAACACCGTGACAATGAGTGCGCTGATCGTCACGCTGTTTTTTGGTGGCCCACAACCCATCTCGTTCCGCGGCACAGTTCTCGATATTCCGCTTGTTCCAAACGGCATTGAGGGCACTATCTGGTTGTTTGCCAAAGTGCTTGTGTTTCTCTATATATATGTCTGGCTGCGAGCCACGTTGCCACGCTTCCGCTACGACCAGTTGATGGACTTGGGCTGGAAAGTGTTGATCCCTGCCTCGCTTGGCTGGTTTATGTTGATTGCAGCACAGCGCCTTGGTCGTGACCAGGGTTGGAACACGTTGATCGTCACCACGGTTTCAGTGGCGATTCTCGGGGCCAGTTATGCGCTGTTGCAAGCGGCATTCAAAGTGAGTGCCAAGCAACGCGAAGCCGA
>WLKU01000090.1 GCA_009701105.1 Actinomycetota bacterium
ATTGGGAATTGACGAGATCATTCCGTTGGCACCAACGATCCGTTCGGTAGTTCGTTGGGATACCGCTAAGGCTTCAAAGCAAACTGAACGACTACAACGGGTGGCTCATGAGGCTTCGATGCAAAGTCGCAGAGTATGGCTTCCGAGGGTTCAAGAAGTAACACAGCTGTCCGAGTTGTTGCAGGGAGGCACAGTCGCTGTTGCTGAACCAGGTGGGATTGAGATCACCAGTATTCATCGCTCAATTATCATTGGTCCTGAAGGCGGTTTTGCTCCTGAAGAACTCATTGGGTCAGTCAGTCGAGTTTCTCTCGGAGAATCCGTGCTGAGGGCTGAAACTGCTGCAATAGTTGCAGGTGCGTTGATGACTCGATGTCGAAGGGGTGAGATGTGAATACGCCGGCAAATGACCCACTTGATGAACAGTCATACTCACGCTTGGTAGGCGAGCGATTGCGCAGTATTCGTCAACAAAAAAATCTGTCCCTCAATGAGGTGGAGACGTCTACTCAGCAAGAATTTAAAGCGTCGGTAATGGGTGCATATGAGCGTGGGGAGCGTGTGATTAGTGTGTTGCGGCTCGAACGCTTGGCGCGCTTTTATGGTGTGACGGTTGATCAGTTGTTGCCACGCGATAAGCAACGTGAAGATGCTGCACAACCAGGCAATGCTGCGCCAAAGAAGTTGCGCATCGATGTTGCCAAATTGTCTGCGCGTGAAGGCGATCAATTCAAGATGCTTGAGCGTCTTTTGCGAATGATCCAGGTTCAGCGACAAGACTTCAACGGCAAAGTGATTACTGTGCGTGCCAACGACACACGGGCAATTGCTGTGATGCTCGATGTGAGTATCGACGATGTGGGCACCAAACTGGCCGAACTCGACCTGCTGTTTGTGCCACCCAATGCAACTTGATCCTTCGTCCCACGGTGTGTACCTGCACATTCCGTTTTGCTCTAAACGTTGTGACTATTGCGCATTCGCAACATTTACTGACCGCCATCATCTGACAGGTGAATATTTGCGCGCAATGCGCATCCATATCAACACCGTCGTGGCTCAGGGGATGATTCCTGCAACGAGTGTGTTTGTGGGTGGCGGCACGCCAAGCATGGTGCCAGCCGAAGAGTTGGTTGCTGTAATACGAGAAATTCCACTTGCGCCACATGCCGAAGTGACTGTTGAGTGCAACCCCGACAACATCACGCTTCAAATGATGCGCACATATCGAGATGGTGGAGTCAACCGAATCTCAATCGGTGTGCAGTCGACTGTGCCGCATGTATTGGCTGCGTTGGGCCGCACGCACGATCCAGAAAACGTTCGCCGATCAGTTGCATATGTGCGCGAAGCAGGATTCACGACGTTTAATCTCGACATCATTTATGGCGCAGCAGGCGAAACGGTTGCTGACTGGCGCACCACAGTGTCTGATGTTGTTGCCCTTGATCCACCGCATGTCTCGGCGTACGGTCTCACCGTTGAAGCCAACACACCACTTGCAACACAGCCAGAGCGACACCCCGACAACGATGACCAAGCCGACAAATACGAACTTGTTGATGAATTGTTTGCAAATAGCGGACTAGTCAATTACGAGATTTCGAACTGGGCAAAACCTGGACACGAATGCACGCACAACTATTTGTATTGGCTGCAGGGCAACTATGACGGTTTTGGTTGTGCTGCACACGCCCACAAAGATGGTCGCCGCTGGTGGAACGTGCGTACGCCAGACCGTTACATCGAGATGGTCAATGCAGGTGAAATCCCCGAATCGTCGAGCGAAATGCTCGACAGCGAGACGCGCAAACTTGAAGCATTGCAGTTGCTTGTGCGAGTTCGTGATGGCGTGCCACTAGATGCACTGAGCGTGCAAGATCGAGAACTGATGAGCGACTTAATTACGCAAGTGGGTGACAGGCTTGTGCTGACGCGTGCTGGCCGTTTGATGGCGAATGAAGTGAGTTTGCGATTGCGGGTCGTCGCCGAAGGTGTGCAACTTTCAAACTGATCTAAAGTTTTGAGCCTTTGACCGATTTCGTCAGCAAAGGTTCAGTTGCTTTGTAAATAAAGCAAACGACCGATCGATCCGATTTGATGTTCCATGAAGTGACACTCGGGTACACGTAGGTGTAATAGAGGATTGACTGCGGAAGCTCAACGCCTACATAACCAAAAAACTCATCAATACAACTCTGCTCGGCAAATACCTCTAGAGCATCAGCTCCCGGATAGGTAGTGGCAGAGCTTGTAACAATGCTGTAAGCCTCAAGTGCGTGCGGCTCATCGCAGGGTACGAGTTCTAGCTTGTCGACAATCTGGCTGAGATTCGAGTTTGAGCAATCACCAACATTGATTACTACTCCAAAAGAATCTCCTTGTGCTCCTTTGCCGCATGAACTGATAACAAAAGTAATCGCAAAAATCCCAAACGTGATTCGTTTTATCGTTATCGCATTCATGGTTTTCCTTTGACCAACTTTGACTATCGTCGAGATGGCTTCTCTGACCCTAGTGCTAACGAAGCTATGCCAAATCTCATATGAAATACTTCAATAGAAGCGGTCGCCGGCAAAACAATGCTTAAAACCTTTGTGGGGATTAAAATTCAGTATCGAGATTCACTTTAAAACGGATATGCTTTTACGAAAGTAAGGGCGCGTAGCTCAGTTGGTTAGAGCACTACCTCGACATGGTAGGGGTCCCGGGTTCGAGTCCCGTCGCGCCCACTAGAGATCTAGAAAATGATGTTGGCAACGAGTGCCGCAACGACTCCGAACGCGCTGATGGCGATGGAGAGCACTTGAACGGTGTTGCGTCGAAGCAACTGATTCGTGTTGTGCGTATTTTCGCTACACATCCTTGTCAAATCAAGCATCAACTTTGGCAAAGTCTGCGTCCACTTTCTCGAATCGTGCGCTGATCCACGATCGTAATTTGCTCAATTCGGCTTCGGTGGTTACTGCCAACATCATGACGTCGGCGCGAGTGGCATGCTTTTTGGCATCTTCGGATTTGAGTTTGTATGTTGGCATGGACGAACACTTACATATGTTGTGCTCTGGTTGTCAAGTACCAGCATTCTTGACAATGGCCTCAGACTCGCGAGCTGCGGCCTTGTAGATCCCTTTGCTCATGAGCGACATCTCGCTTCGGCGACGTTTGTCGTAGATAGTTGCCCGATCGGCATGCACGGATGCATCGTCTGGGGCAGCCCAACCTGCAAGGTCGGCCAAATGGCATGCGAGGCGTAGATCGGTCTCTGATAACTCGAGCGCACGTTGAATCAATACATGTGCACCGCCAGCAAGATGGGCAAGTTCTTGGGCCACAACAGCATCTGGTGCTGGCTTGAGTCGTGATGCTGCACCGTCCCACCATCCGCCATAGAGTCGCCAAATATTGCGCACGACAAATTCTGGCTCATCATAAAATGGGCGCATGTACGGCTTGTCGAGAATGTGTTGCGGAACTTTCACCGAGTGAATAATGGTGTCGAGGGTTTCGCCCGCGTTCATCATGTCAATCACTTGGGAAACCAAAGTTTCGAGCGATGTTGCAATGTCGTCAAGCACGGTGGCGATTCGCTTCTTGCCCTCAATCGGTAATCCGTGGGCGGGTAGTAGTAGCTCTGGTCCTTGGGCAATCATGCGTCGCAATGCGGTTGCCCATTCAAGTGCGTAGCGCTGCACTTTCTGAGGGTTGCCAGCATTTGGGTAATTCCAAATCACAAAGTCGCCGGTGAACAGCCACTTCTTTTCGGGTATCCAACCCCACAGATGGTCGTCTGTCTCGCCGCGAGCATGGTGAAACTCGACGGTCGTATTGCCTGCCTGAATGATGAGTTGATCGGAAAATGATTGGTCGGGTCGAAGTGTGGCGAGTGGAAGAAACTGATGAGCATTCTCTCCCAGCGATAGTGCTTCACGCATATTGCCCGAGTTTGGTTTCATGTCCGACTTGATGCCACCGAATTGACGTTGATTGATGCGCACATTCCACTCGTTGGTAGTGGTGTAACGGTCAATGCGCTTGTTGACATTTTCATGTCCAATGACGTGAGGTGCTGGTGCTCCTTTTGAAATGGCATCATTTGCGAAAGCAAAACTGCCACCCACATGATCGGCATGGCCGTGTGTGTACACAAGAGTCGAAATGGGCGCTGTACGCCACGTTCGAATGGATTGCACGACTGCTTCGCCGCTGCCTGCGCCGGATGCATCGAAACACATCAGTCCGTCGCCGGTGTCCCACACAACTGAGTGGCTGAAACTTTCGACGATTGCAAGGTCGGTTGCGAGTTCAGTGATCTCGTTGTTGACGCGGTTGAGGGGCTGATCGACGATTCCGGAATCAATGACTTTGGTGGAGAGCTCGATCGGATGCATGGTCAGACTCTAGTTGTGAGCTGGTTGCACTTTTTGGGCTGGAGGTTCTTTGGGTAATCCCAGTACGCGCTCTCCCAAAATATTGCGCATCACATTGGATGTGCCGCCCATGATGGTGTAACCGGATGCGTAGGCGAGTCCTTGGGTGACGTCATCCCAGAGTGTTGCGTCCATTCCAAGAGTGTTGAATACAAAATTAGAGATTCGTGTTTCAAGCTCGGTGCAAAAACATTTCGTTGCGGCCGAAAAACCAGCCGGTGCTTGTCGCAGAGTCTCACGAATCACCAAGATGCGACCAATCCGATATCCGATTTCGATATTCGCTATTTCTTGACGCACAACTTTGTTGGTTGTATCCGCTCGCTTTCGGGCCATGTCGTAGAGAGCCTTGTTGGAAACAAGTCGGTCGATGCCGCCGCGCTCGTGTTCGAGTTGGCGCATGGTTTGTGCAAAAGCGCCACCCTGCACACCGACCAAGTTTGCTTTTGGCACGCGCGCATCGGTATAAAACACTTCGCAAAAATGACTATTTGTCGTCATGTCTTTGATCGGTCTGATGTCGATGCCTGGAGTGTTCATGGGCACAATAATTTCGCTGATACCTGCATGCGGCGGTCCGTCGGTGCTGGTGCGACAGATGAGGTAGCAGTAGTCAGCCACCTCGCCAAAGCTTGTCCAGATTTTTTGGCCATTGATGACCCATTCGTCGCCATCATCCTGAGCAAATGTTTTGAGCGAGGCTAAGTCACTGCCAGCATTTGGCTCACTCATACCAATACACCAAGTGGTTTTGCCAGCAAGCATGTTTGGTAAAAACTCATCCTGTTGCTGTTTTGAACCATATGCAATGAGTGCTGGCCCCATCTGGCGATCGGCAAACCATGAGGCAGCAATCGGTGCTCCGGCAGCAATCATTTCTTCGGCAATGATCAAACGTTCGATGGCTGGACGACCGCCACCACCAAACTCGGTTGGCCAAGTCATTCCTATCCAGCCGAGTGCACCGAGTTCGGCGGAAAATTCTTTGGAGTAACCATTCATCCACGTGTCGTTAAACCGGCCGTAACGTTTGACGGCATCTTGGGCAATTTCACGTGCGCGCGTGCGCAAAGCGACGTGTTCGGGGGCCCACTGAAAATCCATTTTTATAATGGTAGGTGGTCGCAGTGCGTCATCGCCGTGTTGAAACACCGTCAAGCCTGTGGCGACACTGTTGTGGGGTATTCTCTAGAAGTCGGATATAAGTTCCGGTCGCATTCGGATCAACAAGTTGGAGCCCCTCATGGCCACAAAAATCAAGGTTCTTAATCCCGTAGTCGAACTCGATGGCGACGAGATGACGCGCATTATGTGGAAGTTCATCAAAGATCGATTGATCCTGCCGTATCTCGACATCAACCTTGAG
>WLKU01000091.1 GCA_009701105.1 Actinomycetota bacterium
CTCGTCTTGCTCGGCTGCTGCTGGTGCTGCTGCTCCGCCGCCGGCTATTGCAACTGCCGCTGGGGCTGCTGCTGTTACACCGAACTTCTCTTCGAATGCATCAAGGAGGTCCTTGAGCTCGATAACGGTCAACTCTGCGATTCCGTCAAGAATCTGGTCTTTGGTAATTGCCATGATTATTTCTCCTGTTTTCTGTATTGATCTGGTTATTGGATCTGTTTGGTTAATTGGTTAATGAATTACAACGTGTGCTTTATGCGGCTTCTTTGGACTCGATAAGTGACTTGAGACCGTATGCAACCTTGCGCAATGGTGCTTGCAACAAGTTGGCCGTCTTGTTGAGCGGTGCTTGCAACATGCCAGCAAACTGGGCAAGGAGAACTTCGCGTGGTGGCAAGTCGGCCAATACTTTGAGTTCTCTTGCATCGACGGTTTTGCCGCCGATAACTCCACCCTTGAGCAACAACAATGGGTTTTCTACGGCATGATCGCGCAGAGCTTTAGCTACTGCAGATGCGTCACCCTTAACAAACGTGATGGCTGTTGGGCCAACAAGCATGTCGTTCAAACCTTCAAAACCCGCTTGTGTTGCTCCAAAACGAGCAAGTGTGTTTTTGTAGACCTTGTACTCTGCGCCATGCACGCGCAATGAGCGGCGCAATTTGGCCAACGAACCTACGGACATGCCGCGGTACTCGGTAACCAATGCTGCGTCAGCAGCGGCAAACTTTGCTGCGACTTCCGAGACGACTGCAGCTTTTGCTGCGTTTGGAGTTGTTGCCATGATGATCCTCGTTTATTTGGTTCGTGTAGCGCGAGTGCTCGTTTGACGTGAAACGAACACTTCAAGCGCTGCAACCGAATTGCCGGTCGCGCTCTTCAAAGGATCCGCCTCGTTTGGTAGAACCGAAGTTCTGTTATTCACTCGCTTTCGCTTGTGAACCAAATGTCTGTGGCGAGCAGCTCTCACTTGTTGGTTATGTGGTGAGTTCTGATATGTAGGTTGGTCAGGTTAGCGGGACTAACGCCCCTTGCCACCTCTAGAAATCTTGCGAAAGATGGGTCTTGGAAGGTGGCGTAAAACAAACATTAACCAGCGAAGTTTGCCGGGAACCCAGACTGTGACTGGCCCACGGCTCAACCTCCTAGTTATAACTTTGGCTATATCATCCGGATTGGACGTCAGGGGGGCTTCTGGAATCCCTGCAGACATCCGTGTTCTCACCATTCCAGGGCGCACAACAAGCACTCGTACGGCAGTTCCCGCAATCGCATCTGCAGCACCATTCGCCCAAGCGTCAATACCAGACTTCGCCGACCCGTATACATAGTTATCTTTCCGCGGACGCTCTGCAGCGACCGAAGAAATAACCACAAGGGTTCCATGACCTTGCTTTTTAAACCGACCTAATGCTGCCGTACCGATTTCGAGAGGTCCAAGAAAATTGACTTTTGCAGACTCAACCGCATACTCCGCGTCATTCATGACTCGGGCAGCATCTGGCAGTACACCAGCAGCTAATACGACTACATCAATACGTCCACCATCAAAAATTTCATCAATAATCGATGACAACGTGCCCGACTCGACCATATCCATGTGAAACTGCTCGATCTTTGCTTTTGCAAATTCGACTGACAATGTTTCAGCAGTACGCTGCAAATTTTCTGATTGGCGACCACAAAGCACAACTCGTTGCAAACGTTTACGCCTGCCCATCTCGCGAAGCGTTGCAATCCCAATTTCTGAAGTTCCACCGATTAAAACAACAGATTGCACATTTCCAAGTCCGTCGATCACAACCCAAGCCTCAGTGAAAGATTTGAGGTAAATATATGATCTGGATCAATTCGGATTTTCACCGCAAGGAATTCGTTTAAGCGTGGATACATGGCTCCAAGATAGTACGGGTCCATCCGAGAATCTTTAGACAAGTAGATGCGTCCCCCAGCCTCGACTACGCGAGAGTCCATCTCGTCGAGTAATTCGGATAAACCATAAAACGAAGCAGAGACATCCACTGCAAGTGTCCAGCCTTTTAATGGAAACGACAGCAGTCCATTGTTCTGATCCCCAAATCTTTTGAGCACTGACAAAAATACTGGACACTTTGCTCGAACAAACATTTCAATGATTTCTGGCACGAGATGAGCCGCACTTTCTGGAACCACGAACTGATATTGAATAAATCCAGCCGAACCGTACATTCGATTCCAACCTTCAACCCCATCAAGTGGATGGAAGAACTTGCTAACCGTTTGAATCGCGATCTTTGGTCGACGGGGAGATTTTTGAAACCATAACTCATTGAACAGTCGCACTGTCAAGTTGTTGAGCAGACCATTAGGAAACCACTTCGGACTATGAATGCGTTGCTTTGGAAAATAGTCCAGGAGGGTTTTTCGATCTCGTTTTGAAAGGTCAGAAATCGAAGCATGATCTCCGACAGACAAAACTGCCCGCCCCAGATTTTTGCCTTTAGCCAACATGTCTATCCATGCCACTGAATACTTATTCTCTCTGTCGCTCGTAATCATCGCCGACATTAAGTCGTGAACATTTGAATACCTTGAAGTGACAGTGCGCATGCGAGATGTCTCAACTTGAATCATGCGAATCTTGGCAGAAATGATTACACCAGTTAGTCCCATGCCACCAACGGTTGCCCAAAAAATTTCTGAGTCGACTTGAGGACTTACTGTGAGCACCTCCCCATTTGCAATTAAAAGATTCAGTTGCACAACGTGAGCTCCAAAAGTCCCATCTTTATGATGATTCTTCCCGTGAATATCAGAAGCTATTGCACCACCAACCGTCACAAATCGTGTTCCAGGTGTGACTGGCACGAACCAACCATGAGGTAACCACTGCTCAATAATTGACTCAAGTGTCACACCGGATCCTGCAGTCAATATTCCATTCTCCATTGACATGTCAAGCCAAGTGTTCGTTTTAATTGTCTGGCCGCCAGCAATTACTGCACAATCTCCATAAGAGCGGCCAAGTCCACGTGTAATCATCGGCTCTTGTTCAGCAAGGCCATTTACCAATTCATCACAATCGACACTCAACAAATGTGTCTCTGACCAAGCAGTTCGTCCCCAACCACTCAACTTCGTAGATGAATTCAACTAAACACCCTCACGGCAAAAAGCAACGCCCAGAACAACACCAACACTTGTATGCCGACATCTCCTAGTACTACATCTTCTGGTGATTCAGCGTCACCACTATCAATATGATGCGCGTATCGAAGCAATACAAGGGTGAATGGTAATGCTGTCAAAAGTGCCAACCAATGTTTTCCTTCTACACCAATTTCCACAGACCATAGAACATAAAAAACTAGTGCCAACCCCATGGACGAAGTCCACAACACTCTCAAATATGACTCGCTATACGTACGGAGAGAGTTACGAGTCTCCCCATTCTCACCGTGATTGCGGAATTCACAAAAGCGTTTACCTGAAACGATGAACATCGCAGATGCGGCAGTCACTGTAATGAACCATGGCGAAATCAGAATTCCAGCTGCGAGGCCTCCAGCCATTGCCCGCAAGACAAATCCCGAGGAAACCACGACAAGATCAATGAGGGCAATGTTTTTTAGAACGAGCTGATATCCAACCTGCAGTGTTGCATACGCAGAAAGAACTGCGACTAAATTCCAAAGGCTAAAAAAAATCGGAAGTGAAATACCAGCTGCCCCAAGAACGATGCTCGTCATAATCGCGCGCCGAATAGATAACTGCCCGGAGGCAATGGGTCGATTCTTTTTCTTGGGGTGCAGTCGATCTTGCGCTACGTCTCTAATGTCATTAATAAGGTACGTTGCCGCGCTAAGGGCAGTAAAAGCAATAAACGCAAGGAGCGATTTAAATACAGCATTGCTATTTCCCAAATCGCCCGATGCCAATGGAACTGCAAATACAAGTAGATTCTTGATCCATTGTTTTGGCCGAGTGGCGCGCAGTAGTTGAATCAACTTTTAAATCCATAAATAATCAATGTCGCGGCAATAGGACCATTCAACGAGACCACCACACCCAACATAATTGCCTTGGCGCGTTCTCCGGTCTTTCGTAATTCAAAAATACGTTCTAGTAAAATTCCTGCCCAAATTGCGATGACTAAATTTGATGAAAAAAACAAATCTATATCTGCTTTTGGGCCAAGTTTTGGAATCATAAAAAACATGTAGAGCAAATTCCAAGCTACGAAGACGAACGGTAACGACACCATGCGCTTTAGTCCATTGGGTGTGTATTTCGCTTTGACGGATCCAAGTCTCAAATTCATACCGACAAGAAATATGAGTGCAATTGTGGCTATGCCTCCTGCGAAAACTCCAACAAAGACTAAGTCCCGAATGTGGAATGAGGAAAATGCTGACGACAAAGAATAAAACGGGGACTTATCCGACATCGAAGTACCCTGATAATTATGACTTCCAAAGTCTCCAAGATTCATATCATCTGTTAGTAACGCTAGATAATTGCTGTGCCCAACCGGCCAACCAATTTCTATTGCAATGAAATATGCCAGAACTGATACAGACATCCCAAATAGTCGACTTCTGAAGGATGTTGCTTTACTAAATAGTTTCATCCATACAAAAAGAGTCAGTGGCACAAATCCGACATATAGAGCGGGTAGAAGTCCAGCAACTACAAAAAGAAAATTGGAGGCCTCGATGTCTTCATCGGAAAAAATCCAAAGGGCAAGCAACAGAAAAAGACCTGCGACAAATGGGTAATACTCGTCATACCCGAGACTAAATGCAAGCCATATCGGAGAAGTAAGTGGAAAAACAACAAAGGCCTTTGATCCATAGTGTCGAGCGATCGCAACTGTTGAAGCGCACATAATTGTTGCTGATGCGATGGGAACAAATTTTTGCGAGGAAATAGAAATTACAAAATGATTCAAAAGACCATAAAAATCAATCATCGCAGTTGTCCCAAGAAGCCATCTCGTAAATGGCTTACTTTCATTAATGGCAGTGCTGAGCGCGCCGCCATCTCCATAGCTCTTAAACCACCAACCGCCCTTATAAGTCTGAATAAACGCAAATACAAACAACCCACAAGGAATGACCAAAGAAAAAGATAATCCCTCGACCCATTTTGTCCTTTTCCAAAACAGTTGCACATAGCCATACAGCACAACAGATATGAGAAGTGAAATAGATATGTAGCCCGAACCACTTCTCAATGAAGTAAAAGAAGCGCCGTTTAAGTCAACAACACTAAGACAAACTGCACAAATTGATACATACACGAAAAGTACTGCTGCTGCGATACCAATCTTCGAGTTAAGTCTCAATGGCACGGCCATGGATTTAACATTAGCCATTTGTTTTTAGCTGTCTTTGAATACCAAAGGGTATTAGAAGTTGCTGGTATCGATCTTGATGCCAGGTCCCATTGTTGAGGACACGTTGATCTTCTTGATGTAGCGACCCTTGGCCGAAGCTGGGCGGGCGCGCTGCAACTCGTCTAACACTGCAGAAAAGTTGGCTTCAAGAGCTGACAATTCAAAACTGGCCTTGCCGATTGGCACTTGTACGTTGCCGTACTTATCGGTGCGGTACTCCACTTTGCCACCCTTAAATTCGGTGACTGCGCGAGCAACGTCCAACGTGACGGTGCCGGTCTTTGGGTTTGGCATCAGACCACGTGGTCCGAGTGCGCGACCCAATTTTCCGACCATTGGCATCAA
>WLKU01000092.1 GCA_009701105.1 Actinomycetota bacterium
GAGCCTGCCACAAACACCCCCCAACAACTACCGTTGATGGCATGGGAATTTTGGATGGCAAGAAGATAGTGGTCACAGGGGTGCTTACTGATGCTTCGTTGGCCTTCGGGGTAGCCCAGTTGGCTCAGCGCGAAGGCGCCACAGTTCTCCTGACTGGTGCAGGTCGTGGTCTTTCCATCACCGAGCGAACCGCTCGCAAGCTCGACACCCCAGCCGAAGTTGTTGAGTTTGATGTGACTGTGGTCGAACATGTGGAGACTGCACGCGCTGGGGCAAAAAAACACCTCGGCAGCGTTGACGGTGTACTTCACGCAATCGGTTTCGCCCCCGCGGTGTGTTTGGGTGACGACTTCATGGCTGCACAGTGGAACGATGTGGCCGTTGCAATGCAAATTTCTGCCTACTCACTCAAAACACTTGCAGATGCTTTTGTGCCGCTGATGTCAACAGGCGGAAGTTTTGTTGGCCTTGACTTCGACAACACCGTTGCATGGCCTGCGTACAACTGGATGGGCGTCGCCAAGGCAGCGCTCGAATCCACCAGCCGGTATCTCGCCAAAGAACTGGGTGGAAAGAATATTCGCTGCAACCTCGTCGCTGCTGGGCCGATCAAAACGATGGCCGCAAAATCTATTCCCGGTTTCCAAACATTTGAAGATGTGTGGAGCGATCGCGCACCACTGGGATGGGACGTCAATGATTCAACGGCCGTTGCACGCGCATGTGTCGCACTGCTGTCCGATTGGTTTCCGGCCACCACCGCAGAAGTGATTCATGTGGATGGTGGCTATCACGCAATGGGCGTGTAGATGCAAAAATTCGCAAGGCGTAGAGCCGCGCATGTGCTCGCTCTCTCGTTGCTTGTTTCAAGTGCGACTGTTCTCGCTGTCGCTCTTGACTCAACAACGTCACTCGCGGCAACTGGCAGAGACCCCCTACTTGATCAACAGTGGGGCTTGACCGCGATTGGAGCGCCATCAGTTTGGACCATCAGTCGCGGCGTAGGTGTGACTGTTGCAGTGATCGACAGCGGCAGTGGTCCACACCCCGACTTAGATGCCAATCTTGATGCAGGTCGCACGATGTTTGGATTCATTGACAGTGCTGGAGTAATAGATGTCGACGTTGCGGGCCACGGATCACACGTAGCGGGCATCATCGCTGCAGTTGCCGACAACGCAATAGGCGGATCGGGTGTTGCACCGCAATCTCGCATCTTGCCAATCAGAGTGTTGGATTCGCTCGGATCAGGCGACTCCAAAGATGTTTCAAAGGCAGTTCGCTTTGCTGTTGACTCCGGCGTAAGGGTGATCAACCTCTCGCTCGGCGGCTCAACCGAGAGCACCTCACTCACAGCAGCAATTCAATACGCAGTTGATCGCAACGTGCTTGTAGTTGCAGCCGCCGGCAATGGCGCCGCAGACTCAACGCCGAAATGGCCTGGAGCTAGTGATCTCACAATTGCTGTGACTGCCGTAGACCGCTACAACAGTGTGACTTCATTTGATCAACGCGGCGACTACATCGACATTGCCGCCCCAGGGTCCTCTATCCTTTCCACAGCGAGCAATGACTACAAAATTCAGAGCGGCACGAGTATGGCTGCAGCATTTGTCTCCGGTGCCGCAGCGTTGTTGTTTGCAGCACAACCTTCAATAACTGCACTCCAAGTCCGTGATGTTTTGCAACGCACAGCTACCGACATCGGCGCGCCGGGGCGAGACACAACGTTTGGCCATGGCCTAGTCAACCTGGTTGCAGCCTTCGCCGAGCTTGACGTAATGTTTCCAAAAATCATCACCGCATCACTTGCAACCGAAGGTCGTGTTGGCGCACTTGCAATGGGTACCGCATCAACCTCAGCATCCACAGCAACGAGTCAGTGGTACCGATGCACGGCTCCAGGAGAAGCAACTACGAGCATGCCAGGAGATTGCACTGCCATTACAAATGCTGTTGCAGCGACGTATCAGTCGACCATCAAAGACCTGCGCAAGTATCTTCGATACTCAGTGACCGTAACAAGCGGTGTCAACAACTCAATCGTGAGCTCATTTTTTTCGGCAACAAACATTCCCGAATCTGGTGCATGGATCACGACGTCCACTATTTCTTCCAAGTCAAAGACGCCATTGAGCGAACTGCTGCGCAGCCCGTCGAAAGGCACCCGAACATTCAAGATTGTCGATGGCTCCTGCAAGTTGCGTAATTCCGCACTCGTTGCTCCAGCGATGCCTGGAGTGTGCACTCTTAAAGTTTCTATAGCCGCAAAAGCGCCATACCCAACATTGGGATTTACCGCAATCATCACCGTTTCGTAACATGTCCAATCGCCTCACTGACGAGATCAGCCCGTACCTTCGCCAACATTGCGACAACCCAGTCGATTGGTATCCGTGGGGTGAAGAAGCGTTTGCTCTCGCACGCGCCACCGGCAAGCCAATACTTCTCTCAGTTGGCTACTCAGCATGTCACTGGTGCCATGTCATGGCCCACGAATGTTTTGAAGATGTTGAAACTGCTTCGATCATGAACGAGTTGTTTGTCAATATCAAAGTTGATCGCGAAGAACGACCCGACGTCGATGCAATTTACATGGACGCAGTGCAGGCCATGACCGGACGTGGCGGTTGGCCAATGACCGTATTTCTTACTCCAGATGCCAAACCTTTTTATGGTGGTACATATTTTCCGAAGCCCACATTTATTCAACTCATGAATGCAATAACTGATGCTTGGATTAACCGCCGAGACGACATTGAGAACAACGTTGAGGCACTCATGCAAAGTCTGAGTCGCACAAGTCGAATCACTAGCAACTCAGGCGATACAGAAAGTACACAGCCGGCATTAATCGGACCACAACATCTCAGCGCAGCAGTCCAACAGATGCGCCAGACTTTCGACGCCGAATGGGGTGGGTTTGGCTCTGCACCAAAATTTCCGAGCACCATGAATCTCGATTTACTACTGCGCATCTATCTCGATAACCCAAATGCAGAAATTCTTCAGATACTGACCACTTCGCTGGATGCGATGGCCTCTGGAGGCATGTATGACCACCTCGGTGGTGGGTTCGCCCGCTACAGCGTGGATACTCAGTGGCTGGTGCCGCACTTTGAAAAAATGTTGTACGACCAGGCGTTACTCGCTCGCGTCTACCTGCATGCTGGTGTGGCACTCAACGAACCCCGTTGGCTACAGATTGCTTCTGAAACCATTGACTACGTGTTGCGCGATCTGCGCCACGAAGACGGCGGATTTTTCTGCGCACAAGATGCCGATTCTGTTGATGAGCAAGGCCACAGTGTCGAAGGGCATTTTTATGTGTGGTCAAAACAGCAGGTCGTAGACGCTCTCCCCCAAGATCTGCACGAAGTAGCACTCGAATGGTACGAAGTAACTGAAGCAGGAAACTTCGAGGGCTCAAACATCCTGAGCAGACTGCACCATCGCGGCGATCTCAAGAGGAACTCAGCAGTTGAACGCGCTCGAGCGTTATTGCTTGAATCTCGCAACACGCGCCCGTGGCCAGGGCTGGACGACAAGGTTCTTACTGAATGGAACGGAATGATGCTTGCAACTCTCGCGGAAGCTGCAGCTTTACTGCAACGACCAGACTGGCTTGCTGCTGCCGTAAAAAATGGAGAATTTCTGATCAACCAGCTGTGCTCTCTATCTGACTCGACTTCAATCAAGCGCAGCTGGCATCAAAATGGAAACCCACAAGCGCAACATGCAGCTCTCGGGGCCGATCTCGCACAACTTGTCGATGGCTTCACGAGACTTGCAGAAGCAACCGGTCAAGCCTCTTGGATCAGTCACGCCAAATCTATTGCGAACAACCTGTTAACCAATTACTGGGATACCGAAAACAGCGGCATCTTTACAACATCACACACCGGCGAACAGCTGATTGTGCGACAAAAAGATCTGATGGACAACGCAACTCCATCGGCCAACTCGACTGCAGCGTTCGCGTTGTATCGCCTTGCTGCACTCACTGGCGAAGAACGCTATGCGCAACACGCCGACCAAATTTCGCAATTGCTCTCTCACATCGCTACAAGCGCACCAACTGCGTTCGGCAATTTGCTCAGTGCTGCACACCTGCGATACCGCGGTGTAGTCGAAGTCGCAATCACCGGTAATCGACCCGACTTGGTAGCGCAACTGCACACGCAGTGGTTGCCCACCGTGGTGAGTGCATGGGGCGAGCGCTATGACTCGCCTATCTGGCACGACCGCAAAGATAATCTTGGCTATGTGTGTCGGCAATATACATGCATGGCTCCAGCGCATGACGCTAAGACTTTTGACGAAGCACTACATGTCGCCCTGCAACTAGATCTGGATTAAATCACCAACCGTTGAGATGAATAATCTGTTCGGCGCTACGGCGGGTGCGACTAGCACTGGCACTTGCATTCAGCTCATCACTCTCAAGTGGCCATCCAAACGCGATTGCACCGATCAATTGCAATGTGTCAGGAACACATAGCCTGGCACGTAACTGTTGTTCGCCACTAAACACCGCAAAAAACAAAGCACCCAATCCTGCATCCTCGGCAGCAAGCAGCATCGTCATCGCAGCAAATGAAGCATCAACAGTCCAATACGGAGTCGGCCATGCTTCTGCGCTTACACCCAATCCCGTGTGCGCTTTGTCGCGCTCGGAGTATCGCTCCACATATGCAAGAGGATCAGCGAACACCAACGCGATAACGGGAGCGTCAAGCAATTGCTTCCAGCGAAAGCTCTCTCGTTTCTCAACAGCAAGCGTGTCATCCCAAAATTTTGCCGTGTCACTTGCCGTGATTACCAGCGCGTGCCAACCCTGCGTCTTGCCTGCAGACGGTGCGCGCGAAGCAAGATCTACTATTTGAGAAATAAGTTTTGCGTCAACGGGCCGAGTTGAAAACCCGCGCGTCATGCGCCGACCGCGTACTACGTCGGCGAACTCCAAAGTTGACTGCTTAGTGTTTGCCGAGTTTGGCCAAAGACTCGGCCATTGTCCAACCGTGCACAATCACAACGCCGCTCTTGGCCTTAGTGGCGGTTGCAAACTGAGCAGCAACATCGGCTTCGATCTTTTCTGGCTTTAACGTCTCGTGATCAAGAAAACCACTCTGTGCATTGACCTTGACGGTGAAGCTCTGGTCGTCGTACGAAGACTCGACTCCAAAGCGTCGTGCCAAGCGCTTGCCCCATGCACGCTCTTCACCAACTGCGCGATGGCTTGGTCGAGGAATTAATTCAGTCAGTGACTTAAAGGCCTCAAGACCGGCTGCCGATGCAAATCGCGAACCGACTACGACGTCTTCGTCGGGGAATGCCATCAGCGCTCGGTGATAGGCCTCGCCCATCAAACCCTTCAACACCATGTCGCGCTTGCCAGACTTTTTGACGCTCATCATTCCGAGCAGTACGCAAGGAGTCCCACCGATGCGCTCCAGGGTCGAGAAGGTAAAACCGTGAATCTTGCCGTCAATACGGGCACTGGTAAACAACACCCACTCGTCTTTGGCTTTTGAAACTGGGCCAATTCCGAAGGCCCCGCCCATTGCTGCCAACTCATCAAGTTCGGCATCGGTCAGAGACCCACAATCACGCGTCTCGACCACAACTGACATGCCTACAGTCTGCCAGCAAAACTTCGGTTTCGGCAGGGGTCATCTATGCAA
>WLKU01000093.1 GCA_009701105.1 Actinomycetota bacterium
CAGCCGACCCGCCGGTGTTGCTGCGTAGCGACAATGTTGGGAATGGTCGTATCACGGGCGTTCAACGGCTGATGGACGGGGGTTCGATTCCCCCCAGCTCCACTAGTTGCATTACGGGTTTATGCATTGACCTAACTTGTATGGTGGCGTCATGCATTCATCAGAAATTCCAGTCGCACACACACCACCTGGCGGCTACGGCGCAACCTTTCCCCCGCTGATTCTTGGTGATTGCACCGAGCCATTGGTGGCAGGTGCGCCAGACCTGCGCGGTGTCTGGAAAACTGTCAGTGCAACTCGCGGTGGCGTGCAGGTGCCACCCGATGATCGATTGATGTCGTACACCGAGCGCATTGAACAATGTGGTAACCGAATCGTTGATTGTGGCGGAGGAACGATCGCTGACTGTCGCGCAGATGGCACTGAAGAAAACGGTGTGCACGACGTATCCGTGTTTGACTACACAACACCAATTCATGTTGTTGCAAGTTATGAGGATTCAATATTTGTATTACGCCCGGTGGGCATTCCTGGAATTGAAGTCACTCGCGAACTCGACCAAAACGGAAACATGATCTGGCAACGCCCCGATATGGGAGGGGTTCGAGTCGTTTTACAACGAGTAGTAGACGCAGTCTGACAGCGTAGATTTGTAGCCAGATGAAGTTCGCACCAATCTCTGATCGCCTCACGGGGCTCGGCGCAGCCAAATGGGCTGTGCATTCAGAGTCGCTCCGGCGTGCAGCGCTTGGACAACCCATCATCATCTTGTCTATTGGTGAACCAGACTTGCCACCACCCGCAAAGGTCCTTGACCAAGCAGCCAACTCGATGCGCAGTGGTCGCACTCGTTATGCAGCCGGTCAGGGCGAGCCAGAGGCGCTCCTTGCAATTGCAAATCATCTCAGCAAGCGTTCGGGCAATCCCGTTACCCCCGAAGAAGTTCTGTACACGGCGGGCACCCAGAATGGTTTGTGCACTGCCCTGTTTACGCTCGTCGAGGCCGGGGACGAAGTACTCGTTCCCGATCCGTACTACGCAACATATGAAGGTCTGGTTGCCGCATCAGGCGCAACGTTCGTTGCTGTACCAACTTCTCCAGACAACGGATTTCACGTCACTGCTTCGGCTATCGAAGCCGCAATCACACCGAGAACCAAAGTGTTGCTGCTCAATAATCCAAGCAACCCAACTGGAGCAGTGCTGTCAGTAGAAGAAATCGATGCGATCGGCGAAGTATGCGAGCGCAACGATCTGTGGATTATCTGCGACGAGGTGTACGCAGACATGACATTTGATGGCACATTCTGCTCACCGTTTGACAGACCACACCTACGCCATCGCACACTCAGTGTTTCATCTATCTCTAAGTCGCATGCACTGCCAGGTTTTCGTGCAGGCTGGGTTGCATGCCCTGCCGAAGTGACTCCACGACTCGTTCTCGTTGCCGAAGCAATGCTGTTCGGCTCTCAACCGTTTATTGAAGATGCACTTGCAGTTGCATTAAACGAAACACATCCAGAGGTTGAACGCATGCGCGCAGCGTACAAAGAACGCGCAGCCGTGTTAGTCAACGCATTTGCAGACTCAACATCGGTTTCGGCGCGCCTACCAGAGGGTGGAATGTTCATCATGCTCGATATTAGAAAAACTGGTTTAACTGGAGAACAGTTTGCATGGCGACTGCTCGATGAAGAAAATGTAGGCGCGATGCCGGGCGAAAGTTTTGGTAGTGGCGGCGCAGGTCACGTGCGTGTTGCACTCACCGTCGAATCAGAATTGCTCAAAGAAGCAAGTACCCGTATCCGTCGTCTCGCCGATACATGTCTCACTGAGCGCAAGTAAGCACAATCAAACATGACAAGCGAGCAGCTCAAAGTCGGTGAAGCAATCATCGATCTGTTGTCGCGCGAATACGGCGTGGATGTCGTATTCGGAATACCTGGTGTACACAACATCGAGTTATATCGCGGTCTGCATCGCTCAGGCGTGAAAGCCATTTCTCCGCGCCACGAGCAAGGTGCAGGGTTTATGGCCGACGGCTGGTCAATCGTTACCGGCAAGCCTGGCATCTGCGTGCTCATCAGTGGTCCTGGACTTACCAATGCACTCACACCAATCGCGCAGGCGTATCACGACTCTCGACCAATGCTCGTTATTGCATCCACCACTCCAACTGATGCACTCGGCAAAAGTTTTGGACCATTACATGACCTTCCCGATCAGGCTGCAGTTGCACGCTCAGTCTGTGCGTTTAGCGAAACAGTTACCGACCCGACGCTGATTCCGGCACTCATTGAGCGAGCATGGAATGTATTTACTTCTGCACGTCCGCGACCAGTGCACATTGCAATCCCTATGGACGTGCTGGCTCAACCGTGCGCACCATTTGTGCGGGTGCACACGCCTGCTGCTCGTCCAATTGCGCATGACAACGACATTGCTCGTGCACTCGACATCATCAACTCATCACAAACACCAGTGATTATTGCTGGTGGTGGTTCGATCGATGCATCCACCCAACTCGTTGCGATGGCCGAAGCACTTGATGCACCAGTGCTTTTGACTGGCAATGCCAAAGGTGTGATGTCGTCATCTCACCCACTCTGTGCTGGCAACTGTTTGGTATTCGGCCGTGTGCAAAAAGATATCGAGGCTGCCGATGTCGTGATCGTTGTTGGCACCGAGTTGTCTGATACCGATCTCTACAACGACGGCAGAGCGTTGCAGTTTGGTGGCAACGTTGTGCGCATCGATATTGACGCAGAGCAAGTTAATCGTCGTGCCACCCCAACCGTCGGCATAGTTGGTGATGCCGCACACACAATGACTTCACTCACTCGTAGCATTGTGGCTCGCACCCCACTTACAGGTGCACAACGAGCGCAGCAATGGCGAGAACATGCGCGCAATAAAACAAGCGACACATTTGTTCCGTGGCTGCAAGTCATCGAACAATGGCTGCCAGAAAACGCGATCGTTGCGCTTGACTCAACCCAACTCGGATACTCGGCTCATTGGTGGTTGCCGGCATCTCGCAGCCGCTTATGGCTAGCGCCTTATGGTTTTGGCACACTCGGTTGCGCACTACCAATGGCAATCGGTGCAGCAGTAGCCGCGCCTGACCGACCAGTTCTTGCCATTGCAGGCGACGGCGGTTGGCTGTTTACCGTTGCCGAAATGGCAGCAGCGCATGATCTCAAGAGCAACATCACGATGGTGCTGTGGGATAACAGTGGCTACGAACAAATTCGCACATCATTTGACGATGTGCAGGCACCACGCATGGGAGTTGACGTAACTTCGCACGACCCATCAACAATTGCTCGCGGATTTGGTTGGAATGCAATTGACGTAACGACACCAGATCAACTAGCGACTGCACTTGACACCGCGCTTGCAAACGGTGGACCTCATTTCATCCGCATTGCTATCAGTTAACTAATTCGGTAAATCTAGTTTGTGCGATAAACAACGAACACTTTGCGCAGTGTCTCGATAACGGTCCACTTGCCCTTCCAGCCAATTGGAAAGATGCAACTTGAACCTTCAGTGAGCTCAACTGGTTCGCCACCGTCTTCGTGCACGATCATGCGACCCTTCAATACATAAATCACTTCGCCACGAGTTGTGAATTCCCAACGTGATTCACCTGGCTCGCACTCCCACGTACCTGCTGTCACCGTCTCGTTGTCAAGGAAAACTTGAGCACGAGTAAGAATCTCTCCCGTCAATGGTTCGGCCGAAGGTTGGCCTAGCGGCTTTTGAGCCAGTTCGGATGCAGGAATTTCGAGTGCGCGAAAGTGAATAGTCATAAACGCATTCTAAGCCATTGATCGCAAATTCTTTTTTGTGAGCAAAAAATAGATCGCTGTCATCAGCATCAAGACTCCTGCAACAGAAAATGTAAGCGGAGCAGAATCAACTCTTCGAGCGATAATCCCCACCAGCAGTGCGCCGATAGGGGCAAGTCCTGACATCAACAGTGAATGCACTGCCATCACCCGACCCATCACAGCAGGTGGAGTGTTGTTCTGAATTAATGTCTGGCTGAGATTCATATAAAAACCGCCGCCCAATCCCCACGCAAACAAGAGCAACCCCATCATTGCAATCGATCTCGATTGACCAAGCGCAATCTGGACAAAACCACCCCAGCAAAGACCACAGATAAACCACAGTCCCTTCTGCACCAGTTTGTGATTAAAACGAAGAATCCCCATTGAAGTAACAAACTGACCCACACCAAGCATTGCAAACAACAGTGTTGTCTGACTACCTGTTGCCCCGGCTTGCTCTTTAGCAATTTGTGGACCAAGCACAATCCATGGAGCCATCATGTACAAAATTGAGGCAGAGAGCAACACATAAAAAGAACGGACCTCGGCATGTCCGCGAACAAAATTGAGGCCACCAAAAATCTCCTCTCGCATTCGACGACGCTGCAAATTGACACTTGGCGGTAGCCGCAACTGAATGAGTGCAATAAATCCGATCAGATGCATCGCCGCTTGCAACCAAAATGCGCCTTCAATGCCCCACGCCGCGATCGCCGGACCAGCAGTTGCCGGACCAATCATCAGACCCAAATTGCTACCGATTGTGTTGACAGCGATAGCACCGACGAGTTTGTCGGAGGGAACAATTGAAGGAACAATCGCCGAACGCACAGGAGATCCGATTGCAATAAAAATGCCAGAGATAAACGATCCAACGATCGCCCAACCAATACTGATATTGCCAGAAGTGACCATCCACGCAATCACAAGGGTGATACCCAATGCACCCGCTTGGCTGACTACAAGCAGTGTCCTTCTGTTCATGTGATCACTCATTACTCCGACAATGAGAGAGATGAGAATTACTGGAATACCCATTACAAAGAGAATTAAACCGCTGATATCGGACTTTGCACCCAACTCGAGCGCCAACCAAACAAAAGCAAATCGTTGGGTGCTTTGCACCAAGATAAACAAAAAACTATTGGCCCACAACAACCGAAACGGTTTGATCGCAAACAAATCCGATGAGCGAATGCGGACACGATCAACAGGGATACTCACTTCTCAACAGCATTACATCATCGTCAATCCAAAGACGAATTGGCGTTTAGAGAACTGCTGAACCCACAAGCCGACCAACGGCCATGGTGAAAGCCATCGCCACAAGTCCTCCAACAACAATTCTCACCGTTGGACGTGCGGGATGTGCTCCACCGGCTTTTGAGCTCAATAGGCCGAGCGCAACAAGCGCAAATACGGCAACCACAATGGTCGTAGCGATGCGCTGGGATGACGATGCAAGAGCTACAGCAATAAGCGGGATTGCTGCACCAACCGAAAACGAACTCGCCGAACTGACACTTGCCTGGAGTGGTCGTGCCATCGTCGCATGCGAAATGCCAAGCTCTTCAGCCATGTGCGCCTTCAGAGCATCATCTTTCGTCAGTTCAACTGCTACGTCACGCGCAAGTTGGCTACTCAAACCCTTTGCCACATAAATTGCAGTCAGTTCGTCAAGTTCGTGCTCTGGAGTGTGCTCGAGCTCCCACTTTTCTTTTGCGATGTCGGCCTGCTCGGCATCGCGCTGCGAACTCACTGAAACATATTCGCCTATGGCCATTGA
>WLKU01000094.1 GCA_009701105.1 Actinomycetota bacterium
CCTTTCATGATCCCAATTCTTTCTCGAGACGGAGTGATCTCCAAAAAGATTGCACGTGCACTCGGTAGTGCGTTGTGGATGTATGACGTCACTGGTGGCTGGCGCATTGGCAAATTGCATAAGCGCCTCAAGGCCACACAGGCAAATGCGCACTTGCCAACTATTAATACAGACAGAATGTCGTCGGCGTACTTGTATTACGACGCAGCAGCAGATGATGCGCGACTTTGCGTGACTGTTGCTCGCACTGCCGCACAACACGGAGCCGTGATTGCCAACCAGTGTCCGGTTGCCAAGATTCTGCATGACGATTCTGGCAAAGTCAGTGGTGCTCTAGTTCACCCACTCGGTAGCGAACTATTCGAAATTAAGGCTCGCTGCGTTATCAACGCCGCCGGCGTGTGGGCCGACAACGTTCGCGAGACCGATGAGGGTATTCACCCCAACAGCATTCGTCCTGCCAAGGGCATCCACATCACCATTCCGTGGAAGATGGTACGCAACGACATCGCAGTCGTTATTCCCGTCAAAGTTGACAAGCGAAGCCTCTTTGTTGTGCCATGGATTTCGAATCACGACGGCACATACCAATACACCTACATCGGCACCACTGACACTGATTTTGTTGGCGGTGTAGATGAGTCGCAATGCTCCACAGACGATATTGACTACGTGCTCACTGCACTCAATGCTGCCATCAACACAAATATCACTCGCGATGACATCACTGCAGTGTGGTCGGGTCTGCGTCCACTAGTGCGCAACACCGATGGCACCACTGCAAAGGGAAAAACGAGCGACCTCTCGCGCAAACATCATGTGCGCATCTCTGACGCTGGAATGATCTCGATCACGGGTGGCAAGCTCACGACCTATCGCAAAATGGCAGAGCACGCAGTTGATGCAGCATGCAAGCAACTCGGTAACAGTGCGCGATGCCGCACAAAACGCCTTGCGTTCATCGGCACCGATGGGTTTCGTCAATCAATGCTGAGCGGCAATGACGCTGGTCTTGCAGAACGATTCGGGAGTGAACTCACCGAAATCAAATCACTCATCAAACAAGACAATCGCCTGGGCGAACCACTCATCACGGGTCTGTCCTACCTTAAGGCCGAAGCAATCTTTGCCGTGCGCAACGAAATGGCTCGCACACTTGATGACGTACTCTCCCGTCGCACTCGAGCACGCATCATCAATCGACCTGCAACCCTTGCAAGTGCTCGCAGCGTTGCCGAGTTGATCGCGCCAGAATTGAAGTGGTCATTAACCGAAATCACCAAACAAGTAGACGAATTCGTTGAGTCGTGTGCTCGCGAACTTGATGCCGCGATGGTCAGTGAAGCCGAATTCGTTCAGTCAACTACAATCAGTTAGGGCATCATGACACAAGCGACAGATCCAATTGAGTTTGTGGGTCAATCCTCACCGATTCAAGAGCGCTTCATTGAAGTACCTACCGAGAATCTTTCGCCAGACCTCATTGCACAACTGTCTGCGATCTGTGCAGTATCAACCGAAGACCAAGATCTGGCTGATCATGGTCGCGACTGGTGGCCACTTGCAATGCACTGGGCAATGCAGGGCAAAACTCCACGCAAGCCACACGCTGTCTGTCGACCAACTTCCACCGAACAGGTTGTATCCATCGTTACGTTTTGCAATGAAAACCGAATTCCGCTCACCGTCTCCGCCGGGCGCAGTGGTGTCTGTGGTGCAGCAATTCCCGTTTATGGCGGCGTAGTGCTTGACACCTGCTTGCTTGCAAGCATCGTCAGTGTGGACAAAGTGTCGGGTGTTGTCGAAGTGCTACCTGGCATGTTCGGCCCGGATTTTGAAAACGAATTGCGCGACAAACACGGTGTCACTGTTGGGCACTTTCCACAGTCGTTCGACATCTCGACCGTGGGCGGATGGGTTGCGTGTCGAGGCGCTGGCCAGTATTCGACGCGCTACGGAAAAATTGAAGACATGGTCGTTGGTCTTGAAGTCGTGCTTGCAAACGGCACGGTTGTTTACACCGGCACCGAACCCGCTGGCGCCAACGGCCCAGATCTCACTTCGCTCTTCGTTGGCAGCGAGGGCACACTCGGAGTGATCACTCGCGTATGGCTGCGCTCGCACCCGTTGCCAACCACCCAACAACGCGCCGCTTACCTCTTCCCAACATTCATTGATGGCATAAATACATGTCGCGCTGCGGTGCAACACGGTGCAACTCCCGCTGTGTTGCGTTTGTACGATGCCGACGAATCAAAACGATCACATGGCACTGACGGCAAGCAATGCACGCTTCTCGTACTCGACGAAGGCGATGAGCGCATTGTGGCTGCAACGCTGTCCATAGTGCACGACGCAGCGATCACTAATGGCGCCCAAGTTGGAGATGTTGAATTGGTTGAAAAGTGGATGCATCATCGCAACAACACGAGCGGACTACAAGAAGCAACTCGTCGCGGCTTCATCGTTGACACCATGGAGGTTGCTGCTCAATGGAGCGCGCTAGAAGCAATTTTTACAAATGTTCGTACTTCGCTCATGGCAGTTGAAGGTGCTGTAAGCGCTACGTGCCACTTATCGCACAGCTACCTCGATGGTGCATGTCTCTATTTCACATTTGCAGCAAAACCAACACCCGAATTTGAACAGCGATATGTGCAGTTGTGGAATGCATGTCAACGAGCAGCGCTTGACGCGGGTGCAAACGTTTCTCATCACCACGGTGTTGGTCTCAATCGCGGACGCTTCCTGCCCGATTCGCTCGGCACCGGCATGGATGTTTTGCAGTCGATTAAAAACACACTTGACCCACGCAACATTTTCAACCCAGGCAAACTGGGGCTCAACCCCAACACAGACAACTCCAAGCGAAAGCCGGTCTGGCCTTGAGCATTCTGGTTATTGATGTTGGTACCAGCGGACTTCGCGCTGCAGTCGTGCGGTCAACAGGTGTTGTTGAGCATCTCTTTTACGAATCACTCGCACCAAACTCTCCTGTTCCTGGTCTTGTTGAGTTTGACGCAGCCACAATGCGTGATGCGGTGTTGAGAGTTGCTAATGCCTCGCTCAGCGCCGCAGGAAAAGTAGACGCGGTTGGCATCACCAATCAGCGTGCATCTGCAATTGCATGGGACAAGAACACCGGAATTCCCATCGGTCCAGCGCTCGGTTGGCAAGATTTGCGCACTGTTATTGAGTGCATCACAGCACGCGCGGAACATGGTTTGTATTTGGCGCCCAATCAAACAGCAACCAAGGCATCGTGGATGGTAAAAAATTACGTGATTCCATCCAACGCAAAGATCTGTATCGGCACTGTTGACACTTGGGTTGCGTTTGTCCTTTCACAAGGTCAACTTTTCGTTACCGACGACACCAACGCAGCAGTGACCGGTTTATGGACACTGCAAGACCAATCGTGGTCGCCACGAATTCTCGACATTTTCGGTATTGACATTGAAATGATGCCGACGATTGTTCGGTCCTCTGGCGTGGTTGGCAATGCAGCTGCTTTGCACGGTGCTCCGCCAATAGCGAGTTTGGTTGGCGACCAACAGGGTTCTCTCGTTGGCCAAGGTTGCATCACGCCTGGCAAAACCAAAATCACGTTTGGCACTGGCGGCATGCTCGACACAGTCACCGGCACTACCCCACCGACAGAAAATCGCCGCTCATCGGGTGGCACGTTTCCAATCGTTGCATTTAGCGATGCAACTGGCATCACTTGGGGTGCTGAAGCAATCATGCTTTCTGCAGGCACCAACATCGAGTGGCTGTGCAACGACATGCAACTCATCGAAACTCCGCAACAAAGTCATGATGTCGCATCACAAGTAGAGACAGCAGATGGTGTTGTGTATGTTCCCGCGCTCCTTGGTCTTGGCACACCAAAGTGGGATTATGGTGCGCGAGGAACTTTGATTGGCATTACACGCGGCACTACGCGAGCCCATGTTGTACGTGCAGTGCTAGAAGGAATTGCCCATCGAGGCGCCGACCTGATGGAAGCCACCATTGCCGACTCAGGTTTACCAATTGACACATTGCGTATTGACGGCGGCATGAGCAAAAATCCCACCTTCGTCCAGGCGCTTGCCAATGCAACGCAACGACCCATCGAAGTGTCTCCCGTCACCGAGGCCACCACGCTTGGCGCGGCTTTTCTGGCTGGCGTGGCCGTCGGTACGTGGAAATCCCTTGAAGAAGCCTGCTCTACATGGAAACCAGCGTCGGTTGTGCAGCCCAATTCAATACTGAATAGAGCCCAATGGAATGAAGCAGTTCAGCGCTCTAGTGGTTGGATACCCGAACTATCGGGGCTTGACTTCTAGATTGTTATCGCCCCAAAAAAAGGAAACACGAGTGACAACCAAAACTTCGGCAGCTACACCAACAGCGCCACCCAAGATGCCAACAACCGCCGACAAGCAACTATTGGACTTTGCCCTGTCAGCCGAATTGTCTGTGCATGATCTGTATCTCAAAGCGATTGATTCTGGAATGCTCTCAGCCGACGAGAAGTTAATGATGCAAATGTTTTCCGAGCATCACAAGGCATACGCACAGTCGCTCAATGGATTGCTTGGCAAAGCAGCGAGCAATACTCGCAACGAAGCACTGTATTCGACTTACGCCGGTCAGTTGACTTCTGCCCAGGCCATAAGCCGAGTGCTGCAGTCGGTAGAAAACACGATGGTTGCAACACACACAGACATTCTCTCCAGCCTCCAAGGTTTGGACGGCGCAACACTCGTTGCCTCGATCATTACTGTCGAGGCACGTCATGCCGCAGTGTTCGGCACTCTTCCAAACCTAAATCTCAGTAGCGCATTAAACAGCGCAGCAAGTTCACTCGCACCAAATGCTGCACCTGCGGCAACGACCACAGAAACGACGGTGGCACCGTGAACGACTTCAACAATCTGACTCGACGTGAACTGCTCAAGATCAGCGGGCTTTCTATCGCTGGCATCACTTTTCTTGCTGCATGCGGCGCACAATCTGGCGTAGTCGAAAGTTCAAACATTGCGAGTGCTGGCACAGTGCCCCCAACTACCGCTCTTGGTCAAGTCGTTATCTCTGACACCGTGTTGTTGCGCACAGCAGCATCGCTTGAGTACAACGCAATCGACACATATACACAGGTGCTGGATGGCGGACTCCTCACAGGTGACTATGCATCGCTCAAGGATGCAGTCAAACGCTTTCGCGATGATCACATCAGTCATGCCGCAGCAATCAATGCACTTGTCGTTGGCTATGGCGGTAAGGCCCATGAGTGTGCCAACACACGCGTAAGCAGTCTCTATGTTGACCCGGCGCTCAAACTGATTACCGCCGACGGCAATGCCGATGCTGCACGAGATGTCATAACGCTCGCACATGCACTCGAAAACTTGGCTGCACAGACATACCAAGGTGTTGTTGCCCTATTGGCTGAACCAAAACTTCGAGGCAGCGCAATGCGTGTTGGCCAAGACGAAGCCCGTCACGCAGTTGTGCTTGCACAAGTACTCAACTCTGGGTACTTGGCTATCGGCCCAAGCACCGATGAAGCAACCGGCAAAGCAAAGGTTGCTTCAGTGCCATCGGCATTTGGAAGTATTTCTAGCATTCAGTTTTGA
>WLKU01000095.1 GCA_009701105.1 Actinomycetota bacterium
GCAAGTGGCTCGAAGACCCCGCCAACAACAATGATGATCGCAAACGCCCGTTGGATGATAAAGGAATTCTGCAGGCTGCCGCACTCGCCGATCGGCTGACCGACTTTGCGCCAACACTGTTGTTGTCGAGCCCATTCATGCGTTGTATACAGACTCTCGAATCGCTCGGAGTAACTCTTGCGATCACTGTGACATCCGACGAACGTCTTGCAGAAGACAATCCGTTTGAGCCGATTCTCGAACTACTCGAGAGCTGTCCAGACAACGCAGTGCTCTGCAGCCACGGAGACATGATTCCTATGGTGACCGATGCACTCGAACGCCGCGGCATGGTGGTCACTGGAATGCGCGACTCGCGCAAGGCTTCAGTGTGGGTGCTTGAGCGTCAAAATGGCATCATCGTGCGTGGTCATGCGTGGCCACCACCAACTATTGATTAAGAGCAGTCGCTACTTCTGCTCGAATTGAATCGACGAAACCTTTCACTTCTGCTGGCGGATTCATCGCTGCGCAAATATCGAGTTGCTCTTTAGCTCCAGCAGCATCACCTGCAAGACGAAACCGCACGATGCCAAGAAAGCAGTGAGCATCGGCGTAGTCGGGCTCTACTTCAATTGCACGACCAAGGCCTTGCGTCGCTGCAGCAAGTGCCAACAGTTTCATATCTTCTGGCGCATCACGTGCAACGAGCGCAATCAGCCATGAGCGATACGTCAGTGCCTCTACATGATCTGGGTTGAGCGCCAATACTTTTGAATACAAATCAATTGCCGTTTTTGGTTCAGAAAAATTGAGTGCTCGTGCTTGAGACAACATCGATGCGGTTGAGTCTTCGATCCCGCCACTAATTGTTTGGCCAGGCAATCGTTGTCCTGACTGTTGGGCCACAAACCAACCAGCCGCACCTGCAATGAGCACGACAACAGCAACTGATCCAACTTTGCGCTTCATCGATGCGCGAGGTCGAGCCGCACGAGCATCTACGCCCGCATCCAAAACCTTGATGATTTGCGCTGCACGATGTACATATCCATTTTTCAGTACTCGGTAATCTTCATCGTCAATATCACCAGCCGCATTTTCGCGCTCAAGGTCGCGCAAAGATTCCAGTAAGAACCTGCGCTCTTCTTCTAGGCTCGCTTGCTCGTCCGGATTAATCATGTATTCAAATCCGTCACATTTTTAAAAGCCATAGCAGCATCTACCAATGCACTATCTTCAGCGCTCACTGCACCATCATCGGCAGTCCGCCATTTTCTAAACACCACGCCAAGTGCTGCCGCACCGCAGATCAATGCAGCAATCGGCAATGCCCACACCAACGAATCAATGCCAGTTGAGCGAGGTAGGAGCAATACCTGACCACCAAAGCGTTGCTCGATATAGGCAATCGTTTCGTCATCGGTGCGCAAACCGCTGCCAACTTGTCGTGCAACCTCTGCGCGAATTGCTTCTGCAGCCGATGCCCGAGACACATACACGCTCTCGCCCTGACAGGTAGGGCAAGCAAGTCGCATCGTGATTGCATCAATGCGATCTTGTTGCGAACGTGGGCCACTGTCGCGCAATCCACCAAAAAGTAATAGTCCGCTAGCAATCGCAGCCATAAAGACCCACGAATACTTGTTGTTGAATTTGTTTGATGTGCTCATGACCCAAACTGCACTTTCAGTATCGACATCTGCTCGTCGAGCAAGCCTTCCGAGAGTTGCCCAGCAATGCGTAAGCGCACATAACCATTTGGGTCAATGATCCACGTCTCCGGCACCTTGGCAACTCCAAACGCAACTGCAATACTGCCGTCATTGTCGCGAATCTTTTGCCAGTCACCCTTGTTCTCTGCAAAAAATGCCAAAACTGCACTGTCGTTGTCATCATTGATCACCGTGTACATCTCTGCTGGATTGTCGGTCGACAATTGGTTTTGCACAAATGTAAGAAGAAGCGGATGTTCGATCCGACAAGGAACACAGGTTGAGTTGAAAAAGTTGAGTACGACCCACGAGCCTTTGCGACGAGCCAAGTCGAATGGTTTGTCTTCAAGAGTTGTTGTCACTACCGCCGGCGCTGGTTGCCCAAGCAGCGGCGAGTCGGCGTTGTCGGATGGATTTGGTTTTGCACTCACCAACACCCACAGCAAACACACAAGCACAATGCCCACCACGGTCGCTGCGATTGGTGCAACTCGTTTTGCTTTTTTCTCACTCAACATCGTTGCTGCCAATCAGTGCCGACGTTGCATCGGTTGGTTTACGTCGTCGACCTGGAAACGCCGCCAACAGCGTGCCGAGTGCCATCAAAAACCCGCCGATCCATAGCCACACAAGCAGTGGCTTGATGAAGACCTTGATGTGCGCCTCACCAGAGTCTTGCTTTACGGGTGGTTCGAGCGTGAGATAGATGTCTCCCAGAATGCCCGTCTTCACCGAAGGCGTACCGATGTTCATGCCAATCTTCGTGTACTTGGTGATGGCAGGAGCATATGCATTGCCGCCATCAATTGAGATCAGCGCCTTCACACTGATGGCACGATCGGTTGTTTCTTCGACAATCTTGATCAACTCAAAACTGTGTCCAGAGAAATATGCGGGTGTACCAGTTTTTAAAAACAATTCTTGGCTGTGCGTAAAACTGTTTGACGCAGCGAGCGCTACTGCAATCAAAATGACGCCAACATGCACAATCATTCCACCGTTTGTGCGACCAACTAATCCGCGCAGGCCCTGCTTGCGTGTAGCCAACACCACCTGACGTAATGCCGAGCCACTCGCAAACCCACCGAGAGCAAACGTAAGCAATGGCATAAACCCGGTTGCACCAACAACAACACTGATGCCCAATGCCCCGACGCCACACCATGCTGGCCAAAACAACCGAGTGCTCAGCAACTCGGTAGACGCCTTGCGCCACGGCAGCACCGGAGCAATGGCCATCAGCGTGAGCAAGGCGATACCGATCGGTGCAACAAGTCGGTCAAAGAACGGTTCACCAACGACAATGGTGCGCGACTGAAGTGCTTCAATCACAAGTGGGAAAACTGTGCCAAGTAAAACAACAAATGCAAACAGGGCAAACAACACGTTGTTAATTAAAAACGCGCCCTCGCGCGAGACAACCGAGTCGATACTGCCCGGCGCATGCAATCTGTCACCGCGCCAACCGATCAAGCCAATCGAAACAATCACGATGATGGCAAAGAATGCCAGCAACCAAGGGCCAATTGCGCTTTCGCTAAATGCGTGCACGCTGTTGAGCACACCGCTACGAGTAAGAAACGTGCCGAGAATTGTCAAGCTAAATGTGGAAACAAGCAACGAAAGATTCCACACTCGCAACATGCCGCGACGTTCTTGCACCAACACCGAGTGAATGTATGCGGTTGCAGTGATCCATGGAAGCAATGAAGCGTTCTCAACTGGGTCCCATGCCCACACGCCACTCCATCCCAATACTTCGTAACTCCACCAACTGCCAAGAATGATTCCGAATGTGAGAAACCCCCACGCAAACAGCGTCCACCTGCGGGTGGCCAATAGCCAACCTTCACCAACCCTGCCTGTAACAAGTGCGCCAATTGCAAACGCAAATGGCACTGTTACTCCTACATAACCCAAATACAACAGCGGTGGATGAAACATCACCAAGATGTGATTTTGCAACAGCGGGTTTGGCCCTGGTCCGTCAAATACTCCGGGTGCACCTACAGCAAACGGATTTGCTGGACCGAACGACAGCAAAAAGAAAAACATTGAGACAATGAACATCACCCCCATTGCCCAGTTGGCCAACACGTCGTCCATTTTTTTGCGCAACCAAAAACAAACGGCCAAGGTGTAGCCCGCCAAAATAAGCACCCACATGAGAAGTGATCCCTCAAGAGCACTCCACACTGCTGCAAAGTTGTAGAGCGCGGGCGTTGCAGTTGAACCAACTTTTTGCACATACGCCATCGAAAAATCGCGTGTGATCATTGCATATTCCATGGTCGCAAAAGCACCAACGGCTGCTGCAAAAATCAATATTGCAAAACGCGGAATCAGCCGAGCAACAGATTGATCTCGTGAGCGTGCACTACTGATCGAGGCAAGTGCACCAAACAGCGAGCCGATGATGCCAACGAGCAAGAACGCTCGCCCGATTGAGCTGCTTATCCCGCCTGCGGCGAACATTCCTGTGCCTCTGCTTTTTCCAATCGGTCTTCGTTGTCGGCAGCATATGTATTGGAGTGTTTCACTTCAATACGTGTTGCCTCGAAAACTTCACCAACCAAACGGCCCTGTGCAACAACCGGTATGCACTCCTGAAAAATTCCGCCCGGGTCGCCTTCATACACAACTTGAATGGTTTTCTCATTGAAGATCATCACGAAGTTTGTGGAGTTATTGACCGACTTCAATGACCCCTGTTCAACTGTGCCTTGCACACGAATGCGCCTGCCTGGCTCGCACCCATCGCGGCTTCCAATTTCGTCGACATTGCAGTAGTAGTCAATTGCTGATGTTAAAAACTGGGTGACGATGGTGCCACCTGCGACCACAATCACGATGAGCAGCGCGACGTAACCCCATCTTGCATTGCGCTTACGTGGTGCGAGTGGCGCGTTTACTTCAGACGTGCGCGGCGTTAAGTCCAAGGTTTGTCCTTGTCGGCAACTTTGCTTGCCAAATCGCGACCCTGCGAAAGAGTTCTGACAACGAGAGCGACGATCACAACAAATGTCGTGCCATAGACCGCAGCAATAAACCCAAGATGATCCATTACTTCACCCTGCTGCTTTCAATGGCACTTTCGCTTGCGCGTTCGCGCAGTGCAGCATCAAGTTGTGTCATCTGCATTGCGTCCTGCATCGCGAGCACCCGTTGACGATGCATGACCAACCATGCAAAGGTCATTGTAAAACCAATTACACCCACAAGCAGTGTCGTCAGCATCGATCCATCCATCTTGATATCACCATCGCCACTCAGCACGCTTGCCTTCTGATGCAATGAACGCCACATCAACACACTGAAGTGCACAAGCGGAATTTCGAGAACTGCAAGTAGCGCAATCACTGCCGACCTGCGCGCTCGTTGTTCAACCGAGCCACCAAGACCACGCACTGCCAAGTAACCGATATAGGTCACTAGTAAAAAAGATGTTGTTGTCAGTCGAGGATCCCATGCCCAATATGAACCCCAAGTAATACGACCCCACAGGCTGCCACTCAGCAGAGTCATGGCCATAAAGACCACGCCGACTTCTGCAGATGCTCCTGCCACACGGTCAAAACCCATCGCATGCTTGCGACTGAGCAACCAACACGCCGACGCCAAGGCAGTAACTATGAATGCAAGATATGCAACCCACGCAGTAGGCACGTGCACGTACATAATTCGCACTGCGTCACCTTGGTCAACATCTTTTGGAGTGACGATCAATCCACCAATCACGACCCAAGCCATTGACACAATTGCCAACGCACCGATTAACCGTGTTGTTGGAGTCGCAACCCGCGCATTAAATGTTTGTGCGTTCATCGATGGCTACTCCTCTATTCCTCTATCAGCGATCCGAATGACAAAATTCCACCGAGCCCAAATGCGGCAGCAAAGACAACGAGCACTCCAACCCA
>WLKU01000096.1 GCA_009701105.1 Actinomycetota bacterium
ATTGACATCGAGAAAGCAGTACGGAATGTTGGGTTTGCGAAAGGTCCACACTTCATTTGGAAGTAGAACGCTTCGTAGTCTCCACCGTATTGCACTGATGTAGCAATGTTGTCTTGTTTCATCGCGTCAGCGAGTCCACCGAAATACTGCGGGAAAACGAAGTCGACTTCGCCGGCCTTGATTGCCGCAATTTCTGTGTCGCTATCAGCTTTTGGAACAATGACAATCTTTGGTGTCACAGCCGTGTCGGTACCCCAATACTTTTCGTTTGGAACGAGGATGATTTGATCCTTGCTAAACGAATCCATTTTGTATGGACGGTTTGAGGTGCCATTGAAATCAGCAAAGTCACCCGAGATGTCAGATGTGTTCTTGACAGCCGACGCTTTAATGAGATCACCGAAAAGTCCTCGGTATGGGGCGTAAACAGTCTTCAATGTTACGACAACTTGTTTGTCACTCGTGCCTGCCTCAACCGACGTGATCTGGTCGTAACCAGAAGTCGAGATTGAACCAGGTGTGTTCAGTGCAGCATCAAACGTTGCCTTAAAGTCAGCAACTGTGATTGGTGAACCGTCTTCCCACACTGCTTCAGGAGCAATGTCATAAGTAATCTTCATTCCGTTGCCAGCCGCAGCAGGTGCGGTGTAGTCGTATGACACGTCCGCACAATCTTCGATGCCCGGATATGCCGACTCTGCAGCAGGAGCTGCAGTGTCGCCCGATGAACTACCGCCGCATGCTGCCACTACAAGTGACAACGTTGCTAAACCGGCAGCCAGCAGGCTGAGTTTGTTGGTTTTCTTCACTATCGACCTCCCCGTCGAATTAGGTGGGTTCCCCCATTGATGTAGAGGCAAGTCGCCCCCACGAATGAGACAAGGGTAACACCACGAGAGGTATTCTCGAAAGGGCGAGCTGGGTTGTGGCCGATTACGAGCGGTGAAGCCTAAATTGCACGATCCGAGCAAATTCGGCTGGGTCAAGGCTCGCGCCCCCCACTAATGCCCCGTCAATGTCGGGCTGGGCCATCAATTCGGCAATGTTGGCTGCCTTGACGCTGCCGCCGTATTGCAGGCGAACCGCCTCGGAAGCCTTTGGCCCACTGATCTCATGAACCTGGGCGCGTATTGCCCCAATAACCGCCTGCGCATCAGAAGAAGTGGCGGTACGGCCGGTGCCAATAGCCCAAATCGGCTCGTATGCAATGACCATCGCTGCTACTTGTTCGGCCGATCGACCGGCGAGCGCCGAGCGAACTTGACCCATGACTTTTTGAGTTGTTTGGCCGGCCTCACGCTCCGCGAGAGTTTCCCCTACGCAGACGATCGGAGTCATCCCATTTTTTTGGATTGCGGTGATCTTCTTTGCAACATCTTCGTCGGTCTCACCAAAGATCTCTCGTCTCTCACTGTGTCCACAGATCACGTATTGCACATTCAGTTTACTGAGAAATAATGGACTGACTTCTCCAGTAAATGCACCCTTGTCTTCCCAATGGCAATGTTGCGCACCCAGAGCAACCTTAAGTTCATCAGCATCGATAAGAGTTTGAACACTACGAATATCAGTGAATGGTGGATGCACACTCACATCACACGACGCGAAATCGTCTTTAGTGAGAAGGTATGCAAGTTTTTGCAAGCATTGAATTGCCTCAAAATGATTGTGATGCATCTTCCAGTTACCGCTAATCAGCGGTTTACGTACTTGTTCATTTGACACGTGGTGCTCCTCGCAACGCTTCAAGACCAGGAAGGTCGCCTAACTCTAGATACTCAAGCGATGCACCGCCACCTGTCGAAACATGGTCAACTTCATCGTCCAACTTAAATTGTGCGAGCGCAGCGGCAGAGTCGCCGCCGCCAACGACAGTAAACGCTTTGGTGTCTGCCATCGCTTGAGCAACAGTTCGTGTGCCATTCGCAAACCTCGCGTCTTCAAACATTCCCATTGGTCCATTCCAAAATACAGAACGAGCATCCATAATGATGTCAGTGAACGCAGCCGCAGAGCCTGGACCAATGTCGAGTCCCTTGGCGCCATTCGGCAACCGAATTCCATACGTTGCGTACACGCCGTTCGCATCCAAACCGACAATGTCTTCTGGAAGATGAATAGGCACATTGCCATCCAAGAGTTTCTTGCAGACATCAATCAACTCAGGCTGACAAATTGAATCACCAACCGAGTAGCCCTGTGCCGCAAGAAAGGTAAAACACATTCCTCCACCAATAATGAATGCATCGACACGTTCTTGAAGCGCCTCAATAACGCCGATTTTGTCACTCACCTTTGCTCCACCAAGCACTGCAACAAATGGTCTGTTCGGTTTTTCGCGTAATGCACCAAGCACTTCAATTTCTCGCTGCAACAATCTTCCAGCTGCCGATGGCAAGGTTTTTGGAGGACCAACTATTGACGCATGCGCACGATGAGTCGCACCGAATGCATCGTCGACGTACAAATCGAAACCCGCAACGAGTTCGGCCACAAACTTGGGGTCATTGGCTTCTTCACCCGGATTGAATCGCAGATTCTCGACCAGTTCCACACCAGGTGCGAGCTCTGCTAGACGAGATCTGACTGGAGCCATCGAATACTTTGCAGATGGAGCGCCTTTTGGTCTTCCCAAGTGGCTTGCACAAATAACCGTTGCGCCGCGATCGGTCAAGTATTTAATCGTTGGGAGTGCCGAAAGGATTCGAAAATCGTCAACTATGACACGAGCATCATCGGCGCCAGACATAGGCACATTGAAGTCAGTACGAACAAGCACGCGCTTGCCGCGCACATCTCCCAAGTCCTCCAAGAGAGGCAAAATACTCATCGACGAATTGTGTTTCGTTGTTTACTTTGTCGAACCGACATGGCGAGTCAAATCGACCAATCGATTCGAATAGCCCCACTCGTTGTCATACCAACCGAGCACCTTCACAAGAGTGCCCATGCTCATCGTCAAATCGCTGTCAAAAACACAACTGTGTGGATTGGTCACAACATCGCTAGACACGATCGGTGCATCGGTGTATTCAAGCACGCCCTTCAACTCGCCTGCTGCGGCTTTTTTGAATGCAGCATTGATCTCATCTTTTGTTGCTGCCTTCTTTAGCACTGCAACAAAGTCAGTGATTGATCCAGTTGGTACTGGAACCCTCAACGATGTTCCATCCAACTTGCCCTTCATTGATTCGAGCACAAGTGCTGTTGCACGAGCCGCGCCCGTGCCAGTTGGTGTGATGTTGATTGCAGCACCGCGCGCACGACGCAAATCACTATGTGGACCATCAACCAATTGCTGGTCACCTGTGTAGGCGTGCACTGTTGTCATCAAACCCTGCTCAATACCAAAAGCATCATCAAGTACTTTGACCATCGGTACGAAACAGTTAGTGGTGCAACTTGCATTCGAAATCACCTTATGTTTGGTGCGATCAAAATCTTTATGATTCACTCCATAAACGAACGTTGCGTCCGCACCAGTCGACGGTGCAGAAACAATGACCAAAGGTGCGCCAGCATCTAGATGGGCTGCTGCTTTGTCGCGTTCTGTGAAAAAACCAGTCGACTCAATGACAACATCGACGCCAAGCGACTTCCACGGCAGATCCTTAGGGTCACGAAATTGCAAAACTTTCAGTACTTTGCCATCAACCGAAATGCCGTCTTCCACCGGAACGATCTCGTTCGGGAGTATCCCGAGCACCGAGTCATACTTCAAGAGGTGTGCCATCGTCTTGATGGAACCAAGATCGTTTACCGCAACAATCTCGATCGGTGCATTCGCTGCGTTCACTGCACGAAAAAAGTTGCGACCAATTCGTCCAAAACCGTTAATACCAACTCGTATAGGTGTCTGTGCCATAGCGCAAGATATTAGCGCACAGATTCAAACTGCACGCCTCTACACCTACCTGAAGATGTCACGGTGGGTTATGCGCGGTTGCAAACCGTACGCAGTCAACCATGAGCCAATTGCCTCTGTCACAGCAACCGACCGGTGGCGGCCCCCTGTGCATCCAATCGCAATGGTCAAATAACTCTTACCTTCTGCTTTGTATGCAGGCAACAAAAACTCCAACAGTCCTTGCGATTTGACAAGGAACTCTTGCGCCAAGGGTTGATCAACAGTAAACAATTTGACAGCGTCATCCAGCCCAGACAACTCACGTAAGTGTTCTTCCCAATGCGGGTTAGGGAGAAACCGCACGTCCCACACCATGTCGACATCCAACGGTATCCCGTGCTTAAAACCAAATGAAACCAGCGATAGCTGCATCACGTCTCTGTCACTACCTGGTGCAAACAACTCAACAATCTGTGACTTCAATTGATGAATGTTGAGGCTCGAAGTGTCAATAACTAGATCAGCAGCCCCTTTCACCGTCTCAAGAATCGAACGCTCTTCGTGAATTGCTTCCTCCACACTCGAAAAACGACTTGCGAGTGGATGTTTTCTTTTTGTGGCGCCGTAACGACGCACCAACTCGGGTGTAGATGCATCCAAGAACAACACCCTCACACGGTGCCCTGCTTCGCGCAGTCGGTGCACAATCACGACCGCGTCAGTTTGATGGGTTGCTGCTCCAACCACCAGAGCAAGTTGCGACTGTTCCCCCGTTGCAGCCAGTTCGACAACTTTGTCTATCAACGCAAGAGGCATATTGTCGACAACGAACCAGCCAACGTCTTCGAGGTCATCTGCGGCCTGGGAACGACCAGCGCCAGAAAGACCTGCAATTAAGAGGATGTCAGCCACTGATAATCAGGCTACCGAACAACAGAGTGTTTCAAGATTGATGCAAAGCAGTGAATACCGCCTGCGACACCGCTTGCGGAAGACCAGATTGCGCAAGAATCTCATCAGCACTTGCTTCGCGTAATGATTTCATGCTGCCGAAAGCCTGCATAAGTTTTTCTTTCCGCGCAGCGCCAAGACCAGCAATCCCGTCCAGTCCGCTCACCTTCATTCTTTTGCCTCGCAATTGTCGGTGGAAGGTATTGGCGAAACGGTGAGCCTCATCTCGGATGACCTGCAACATGAATAGCGCTTCACTGCCGCGTGGCACGTCGATTGGAATTGACGAATTGGGAACGAATACTTCTTCAAGGCGCTTAGCCAGCGATGCGACTGGAATTTCGTTTTCAAGACCCAGCTCCTTCACCACATCAATCGCGACTCCCAATTGGCCTTTGCCGCCATCAACCAAAATCAATTGCGGAGGATACGCAAACTTTCCAGGCTTACTGCCGCGCTCACTTATCGGAAGGTCTCGTTCTTTTTTGTAGGCACTCAATCTGCGCATCAACACTTCGCGCATTGCTGCGTAGTCATCGTTGCCAGGAACATCCTTGATCTTGAATCGTCGGTATTCGGTTTTCGCTGGCAAACCATCCTCAAGCACGACCATCGACCCCACATAGTCTGTGCCGTGCAGGTGAGCCATGTCGTAGCACTCGATGCGCAAGGGGAAATGTGGAAGCTTCAGAAGTTGCTGCAGATCGTTAAGAGCCATTGTTCGACTGTGTTGATCGGCAGATCTTTTTAAACGATGTCGTGC
>WLKU01000097.1 GCA_009701105.1 Actinomycetota bacterium
GATTGCGGTATGCGCTTGATGGCTGCCGATGTGGCGAAGGCGACCAACGGAACACTCGTTGGTCAAAATGCCCATCTTTCGGGAGTCAGTTTTGATTCGCGCAGCGTGCGACCCGGGCAACTCTTTGTGCCGATTGTGGCCGAGCGCGATGGACATGAGTTTATTGAATCTGCACTTAGCGCTGGTGCTGGTGCGTATCTCACAACTGGCAAAACATTTGGACGTACATCAATCACAGTGCCGGACACACTTGCGGCATTGTTGCAACTCGGTGCATGGGGTCGAAACAAACTCGACACACAACTTGCCAACCGGGTGATTGGTATTACTGGTTCTGTTGGCAAAACAAGTACAAAGGACTTTGTTGCTGCAGCACTTGGATCAACTTTGCGAGTAACGGCAAATGAACGATCCTTTAATAATGATCAGGGTCTGCCGGTGACCATCTTGAATGCGGCCGACGATGTGCAGGCACTCGTGCTCGAGATGGGTATGCGTGGCTTTGGTGAGATATCTCGCCTGTGCGCGGTTGCTCGGCCCAATATCGGTGTCGTTACAAAGGTTGCGTCGGCGCATACCGAGCGTGTGGGAGATATTGACGGCGTTGCACGCGCCAAAAGTGAACTAGTCATGGCGCTCGATGCTTCGGGGTTTGCAATTTTGAATGCCGACGACGACCGTGTTATGGCGATGCAGTCAACCACTCGCGCTCGAGTCATTACATATGGTGAGGCGCCAACGGCGGATGTGCGAATGACGAGTTGTGTCATGGATGAGCGCGCGTGTGCGTTAGTGACTGTTGAATCGCCGTGGGGCAAAGCATCGTGGAAAATGAATGTGCCGGGTGGGCACATGGCGCATAATGCGGTTGGAGCCATCGCAGTTGCAGGCGTAATGGGGTTGGATCTGCAGCGAGCAGCAGACGCAATATCGATGTCGGTCTTGTCAGAGATGCGGATGCAACACCGAACTGCGCTCAGCGGGGCGTTGATCATTGACGATTCATATAACGCAAACCCTGCATCAATGACAGCAGCGCTTCATGCTTTAAGTGCGACAGAGGCAAGCCGACGCATTGCAGTGCTTGGAGTAATGGCTGAGTTGTCGGAGCCCGAACAAGATCATCTGCAAATTTCTCGACTTGCCAAGCAACTTGGCATTGAGCTCGTCGCTGTAGAAACTGATCTATATGAGGTGCAGTCTCGAACGCGGGACGAAGTTGCGGCAATGCTTTCAACAGTAGAAAATACTGCAACTATTTTGATTAAGGGTTCTCGAGTTGCGCAACTCGAGAAATTGGTTGCAATGCTCGCTACGCCTTGATCTCGGCTTGCTCTTTGTCGAGAGCCGTGATGTTGCATCGCCACGCAAGGAAGAGGGCGGTTGCAGAACTGATGAGCAACATTCCTCGTGAGCCGTATCGATCGATGAGTGGTCCGAAAAACATATTGCCAAATGGAATCAGGCCGCCAAACGCCATGAACCACAGCGCAAGCACGCGACCCCTGACTTCGGGTTCGAGTCGCATTTGCACAACAGTCATCATGGACGTTGTCGTAAAAAAATAGGCGAACCCCAAGAAGAATCCTGAAATAAATGCCGGTAAGGGCGACTGCGAAAGTGCAAAGAAAAACATCGTGATAGAGAAGCCGGCAAAGCCCCACTGAATAAGTCGACGCATGTCAACGTGTGAAAACACTGTGCCGACGGCTAGCCCGCCAAGACATGCACCCAATCCCCATGTGGCATACAGCCACTTATAGGTAGCACCGCTTTCGTCAATCTTGAATGTGAGTCTTGCAACTGCAGGGAAGAGACCGACATACGGTAACGAGAGCAGTGAAAATGTGGCTAGTGAAACAATGAGGCGACGCACGACCGGTCTGTCGCGCGCAATTGACACACCCACGGTGAAGCGTCGCCATCCCTGGGTTGGGTCTGGTACAAAACTTGGAATTTGTACATTGAGCAAGGCGAAGATAACCAAAAGATACGTTGCGGCGTTGAAATAAAAGAACTGTGCTGTGGTGGCACCCCATTGAGAAAAGACAGCAACGATGATTGGGCCAACTACGCGTGAACCATTAATGACGGTGCTGTTGAGCGCGATCGCTCCGGATAAATGTTGAGGATCAACCAGCGAAGGCAACATTGCAGACCACGCTGGTGCATTGAGTGCATTTCCGATACCCACACCGAAAGCCGCCGCAAAAAGTGCCCAGATGGGAGGAGTGCCGAGTGCAAGCGTTGCGAGTGCAAGTGAAAATGAAAGTTGAACAACTTGCATCGAGACCAGCCATTTTTTGCGGTTAAATCGATCGGCGATAACACCTGCAGGAATAGACAAGAAAAGCAGGGGTCCGAGTTGGGCAAAAATGAGCAAACCCACGACCGATGCTTTGCCTGTGCGGTGGTAGACGTAGGCGGGAAGGACAACATTTTGCATCCACGTTCCAATATTCGATCCCAAGGATCCAAACCAGACAAGGCGAAAGTCGCGAACACCGAGTGCTGCGCGAGCGCTCCCACGTTGTGGCTTATGGATTGAGGTGTCGTTGGTATCAGTCATGTTCGTGGCGAGATCGGCAAGAATACTGATTATGGATCAAGCAATCACGCCTCAACTCGACCTTCACGCTACAGCAGTGGAAGATTTAGCAGCGAGCGCGGCCACGTGCAATTCGCCACGCGGAATTTTTTCGGAGTGTCCACATTGCGGTTCTGGTCTGTATGCGGAGCATGCGCACTTTCGTTGTGCGTCGTGTGGTTGGCGTGACAGTTGCTGCGACTAGTTAGCGCAAGATAAAGCAAGTTAGCTCAACGCGTCTTCTGGGCTCACAAAATCTGTTGAAAGCTCGCGAGCGACAGGCTCACTTGTGATGTGTCCGTTGGCAGTGTTGACTCCAAGTCGGATTGCTTCACTGTGTGCTGCTGCGTCGCGTGCACCAAGTGTTGCAACTTGCAATTGATAGGGCAGCGTCGCGTTGGTGAGTGCATAGGTGCTGGTGTTTGGCACTGCACCTGGCATGTTGCCAACTGCATAGTGAATGACGCCATGAGTTTCGTACACGGGTTCGGTGTGAGTGGTTTCGTGTGTCGTTGCAATGCATCCGCCTTGATCAACAGCCACATCAACAATCACCGAGCCGCGTTTCATACTGCGCACCATGTCTTCGCTGACGACAATTGGTGCACGTGCGCCAGCAACGAGTACTGCGCCAATCAGTAGGTCGGCATCGGCGAGCACACGCTCAATTGCGCCACGATTTGATGCAAGTGTCGTGGTGCGACCGATACAGATTTGTTCGATGTATCGAAGACGATCCAGATTTTTATCAAGGATGATCACTTCTGCTTGCATGCCTGCAGCAATCCATGCCGCGTTGTATCCAACATTGCCAGCACCGATCACAACAACCTTTGCTGGTCGCACACCAGGTGCGCCGCCCATCAAGACTCCGCGACCACCCTGCGGGCGCTCAAGAAAATGTGCGCCGGCTTGGGTTGCAAGTCGGCCAGCAATTTCACTCATCGGGGCCAGCAAGGGCAGTGATCCATCTTCAAGTTGCACTGTCTCGTATGCAATGGCCGTGGTCTTCGACTTTTGTAATGCTGCAGCAACCGCTGGATAAGCCGAGAGATGCAAGTATGTAAACAGTGTGAGATCGGGTCGTAAGAAGCCAAACTCTTCAGCCTTCGGCTCCTTGACCTTGACAACCATTTGCTGACTCCACGCGTCTGCGGCCGTGGGCACAATCGTGGCTCCCGCTGCAACGTATTCGGCGTCGCTGATGGAAGCGCCTTCTCCAGCGCTTTTCTCAACAAATACTTCAATGCCGATGCGCTCAAATTCGCGCACGCCGTCTGGGGTCAAAGAGACACGGCCCTCTAAAGTCTTGATTTCTTTGGGCACACCGAGTGTTTTGATGCTTGATGCCATAACCCGACACTACGCCAATTTGGTGCTGCTATTTGATGGCTTGGTATTTCGCAGCACTTGTGGTCGCTGGTTAGTGTTGTCCTATGAAATCGTTCAATAACTACATCAATGGCAAAGAAGTTGCAGCACAAGATGGTCGTACGACCCCGATTATTGACCCTGTCAGTGGCAAGCAGTACGCAACGGCCGCATTGTCTGGCCCTGCAGATGTAGACAACGCGATGAAGGCTGCTGCTGATGCATTCGATACGTGGAAGCACTCCACACCATCGGTGCGACAGAAAGCAATCAATGACATCGCCGATGCGATGGAAGCCAATATGACTGAATTGATTGAAGCCGAAATCGAAAATACCGGCAAGCCACGCGCCATTACGTTTGGCGAAGAAGTGCCACCGATGATGGATCAGATTCGTTTTTTCGCTGGCGCTGCACGAATGCTCGAAGGTAAGAGCGCAGGCGAATACATGACCAACTTCACCTCATACATTCGACGCGAACCAATCGGCGTGTGCGCTCAGGTTGCGCCATGGAACTATCCGCTGATGATGGGCGTATGGAAGTTCATTCCTGCTATCGCCGCAGGTAACACGACTGTGCTTAAGCCAAGTGACACCACACCTGCGTCGACTGCATTGATTGCAAAAATTGCTGGTCAAGTGTTGCCTCCAGGTGTACTCAATGTCATTTGTGGAGACCGCGATACAGGACGATCGATGGTCACGCACGACACACCAGGAATGGTTTCGATCACTGGGTCGGTGCGAGCGGGAATGGAAGTGGCTGAAGCCGCTGCAAAGAGCTTGAAGCGTGTGCATCTCGAACTTGGTGGAAAAGCACCCGTCATTATTTTTGATGATGCCGATATCGAACTTGCTGTTGAGACAATTGCAATGACTGGATACTTCAATGCTGGTCAAGACTGCACCGCGGCAACGCGAGTAATTGCAGGACCAAAAATTTACCGCGACTTCGTGGATGCACTGACCGAAGCCGCCAAGAAAACCAAGACTGGCAAGCCAAGCGAAGACGTGCTCTACGGACCACTGAATAACGAAACACACTTGAGCAAGGTCAAAGGTTTCGTCGATCGCACGCCAAAGCATGCCCGCATCACAACAGGTGGTTCACAAGTAAGCGGAGCGGGCTATTTCTTCGAGCCAACCGTGATCTGTGATCTCAAGCAGCAAGACGAGATGATTCAGAATGAAATGTTTGGACCAGTCATCACTGTGCAGCAATTTAGTGACGAAGAAGAGGCGCTCAAATGGGCCAACGGCGTTGAGTATGCGCTCGCATCCTCGGTATGGACACGCGACCTTGGTCGCGCAATGCGCATGACAAAAAATCTCGACTTCGGTTGCGTTTGGGTCAACACCCATATTCCGATGGTCGCCGAGATGCCACACGGTGGATACAAAAAGTCGGGTTACGGCAAAGATTTGTCGGCATATGCACTGGATGATTACACGCGCATCAAGCACGTGATGATTAACCTCAACAGTTAGCTAGTTGTAGAAAACAAGAGCACGGGGGAAGCATGGAAAATAGCGAGCGCGGTTCAGTTGAACTGATCAATGTCACGA
>WLKU01000098.1 GCA_009701105.1 Actinomycetota bacterium
GCAATACACCAAGGCGGTTGATGATCAGTCTCGGGTGTTGTCTACATTGCGAGGTTTATTTGAATTCTCGGAAGATCGCACGCCAATTCCAATTGACGAAGTTGAGTCTGTTGCCAGTCTTGTCACGCGTTTTTCTACAGGCGCAATGAGCTACGGCTCTATCTCGGCGGAAGTACACGAGACTCTGGCGATTGCAATGAACCGAATTGGTGGCAAGAGCAATACAGGTGAGGGCGGCGAAGATGCCGAACGAAACATTCCTCTATCTAATGGTGACTCCAAGCGATCGGCAATCAAGCAGGTTGCATCGGGGCGCTTTGGTGTGACGAGCGAATATTTGGTCAATGCCGATGACCTGCAGATCAAGATGGCCCAAGGAGCAAAGCCTGGTGAAGGTGGACAGTTGCCAGGACACAAGGTGTATCCGTGGATTGCAAAAACTCGTTACTCAACGCCCGGCGTGGGCCTCATTAGCCCACCACCGCACCACGACATTTATTCGATCGAAGATTTGAAACAACTGATTCACGATCTCAAAAACTCAAACCCAACTGCGCGTGTGCATGTCAAGCTGGTAGCCGAGGTTGGTATTGGCACTGTTGCGGCTGGCGTAAGCAAGGCAAAGGCCGATGTGGTGTTGATCTCGGGTCACGACGGAGGCACTGGTGCTTCACCTCTGACTTCGCTGAAGCATGTGGGCGCGCCGTGGGAACTTGGGTTGGCTGAGGCGCAACAAACATTGTTGCTCAATGGATTGCGCGACCGCATTGTGGTGCAAGCCGACGGCCAGATGAAAACTGGGCGCGATGTAATTGTGGCTGCGCTACTTGGCGCAGAAGAGTTTGGGTTTGCAACTGCACCTCTTGTGGCGAGCGGTTGCGTGATGATGCGAGTGTGTCACCTTGATACATGCCCTGTCGGCATTGCCACGCAGAATCCAGAACTGCGCAAGCGTTTTAACGGCAAGCCAGAGTTTGTTGTCAACTTTTTTGAATACATTGCTCAAGAGGTGCGCGAGTACCTTGCGCAACTTGGTTTCAAGACTCTGCAAGAAGCGGTTGGTCATGTTGAGGTGCTCGACACACGACTTGCAGTCACGCATTGGAAGGCCAAGGGCCTCGACATTTCGCCGATCTTGGCAGTTGCACAGAATCCCTATCAGCAAACGCTGCATCATTCGGTTGTGCAGGATCATGGCCTCGCAGATGCTCTTGATACGCAGTTGTTAACACAATGCGCCAGTGCAATCAATGATGCAAAACCAATTCAACTTGATTTGACTATTAGCAACATCAATCGCACGGTTGGCACAATGCTCGGAAGCGCCGTTACAAAGAAGTGGGGTAGTGAAGGCTTGCCACTCGACACGATTTCGTTGCGCTTCACTGGCTCGGCTGGACAAAGCCTCGGTGCGTTTTTGCCAAACGGAATATCAATTCTTCTGCACGGCGATGCAAACGATTATTTGGGCAAAGGATTATCGGGTGGTCGTATTGTGTTGCGACCAAGCACTCGTGCGACATTCCGCCCGCAAGACAACGTGATTGCTGGCAACGTGATTGGATACGGTGCAACATCCGGAGAGATTTTTATCAACGGGCTTGTAGGCGAGCGCTTTTGCGTGCGCAACTCGGGTGCTACTGCTGTTGTGGAAGGTATTGGCGACCATGGATGCGAATACATGACTGGTGGTCGAGTGGTTGTGCTTGGCATTACAGGCCGCAACTTTGCTGCTGGCATGAGCGGCGGCATCGCATATGTATATGACAAAGACGGACTATTTGAGTCGCGGGTCAATGTAGAGATGGTGGATGTTGTGGAGCCAAATGCACACGATGCGTCGTGGTTGCGCGAAACGATCGAGCAGCATGTGCAGTTGACTGAGTCGCCACTTGGTGCAGGAATGCTTGAGGATTGGGCAACTGCATCTGGCAAGTTTCGCAAAGTGCTGCCACGCGATTACGCGCGCGTAATGGCGATCATTGATCAAGCAAAGATCGACGGTGTGAGTGACGAAGAAACATCTCGACGAGTGATGGAGCCGGTCAATGGGTGAGCCAACAGGATTTATCAATTGGAAGCGCACGACACCAAAACGTCGTCCGATACCAGTGCGTGTTGCAGACTGGCGCGAGGTCTATGAGGCATTTCCGGCTCACGACCTCAAGCATCAGGCGGGCAGGTGCATGGATTGTGGTATTCCGTTTTGCAACAATGGCTGCCCGCTTGGCAACTTGATTCCCGACTGGAATGACTTGGTGTACCGCGATAACTGGCGTGATGCACTTGATCGATTGCATGCGACAAATAACTTTCCTGAATTCACTGGCCGTTTGTGTCCTGCGCCATGCGAATCTGCGTGCGTTTTGGGAATCAATCAAGATCCGGTTGCGATCAAGCAGGTTGAAGTTGAAATTATTGATCGTGCGTGGAACGAAGGTTGGGTCACGCCGTTTATTTCTACTCACAAGACTGGCAAGCGTGTTGCTGTCATAGGTTCTGGTCCTGCTGGTTTGGCTGCCGCACAGCAACTCACTCGTGCTGGACACGACGTGGTGGTGCTTGAACGCGATGATCGCATCGGTGGATTGTTGCGTTACGGCATCCCTGAGTTCAAAATGGAAAAGCGACATATCGATCGACGCGTCGAGCAGATGACGCAAGAGGGAACAGAATTTCGGGTTAATGCTGCAGTTGGTGACAACGTTGACATTGATGTGTTGGTGGCCTCGCATGATGCAGTGGTGTTGGCCTGCGGTGCAACGCAATGGCGCGATCTGCCAGTGCCAGGCAGAGAACTGAAGGGCATTTATCAAGCAATGGAGTATTTGCCGCCAAGTAATCGCGTGCAACAAGGCGATATATCGGAAACGACAATCAGTGCGCATGGAAAACATGTGGTGATCATTGGTGGAGGTGACACCGGTTCCGACTGCCTAGGAACGGCGCATCGACAGGGTGCACTCTCGGTGACGCAACTAGAGATCATGCCGCGCCCGCCTGATGTGCGAGCCGATGCAAACCCTTGGCCGCAGTGGAGTCTGGTGTTTCGCACAAGTTCGGCGCACGAAGAAGGTGGCGCGCGAGTGTTTAGCGTGAATACGGATCGATTTGTTGGCAATGCTGAAGGTGTCGTACGCGCTCTTGTGCTGAACGAAGTTGAACTTGTTGACGGAAAGTTTGTGACTGTGCCAGGAACGGAGCGTGAGTTGCAAGCCGACTTGGTGTTGCTAGCGCTCGGATTTATTGGTCCAGAGAAAAAGGCATGGCTTGACCAGCTTGGTGTTGCATTGGATGCACGCGGGAACATTGCACGCACAGATGAGTATGCAACAAATATTCCTGGTGTGTTTGTGGCGGGTGACATGGGTCGCGGGCAGAGCCTGATCGTATGGGCAATTGCCGAAGGCCGTGCCTGCGCTGCAGCCGTTGATCAGCGATTGATGGGCTCGTCAACGCTTCCGACACCGATCGTCGCATCTGCTCGCCCAATGGCATAGTGATCCAATAATCAGTCTTTTGTCTATCGCATTTATCGCATCTTTTGCGTCTATTATTAGCGTCAATGAGGAGCAGTACGAAAGCAATCCAGCACGCAACAGTGATTTTGGCGAGCCTATTTTTTGTTGGAGCGTGTAGCACCACAATTGCGGGCACTGCAACAACGATCGTGCCGGTTGGTCCGACTGATTTTGCAACGATTCCTCCGGTGCAGTCAACGTTGCCCAACATCGTGACCACATTGCCTATCGGAGCGGTAGGTGTTGAACAGGTTTATACGGTGCGCGCAGGTGATTCTCCAAGTCTCGTTGCAAACCTTTACGGAATTATGGTTGCCGAATTGCTTTCGTGGAATGGACTCGTAGCAACAAGCCAGTTTCCATTTCCTGGTTCAATACTCAAAATTCCCCCAACGGCAACTGTCAATAATCCGCAGATCAATGTGGCACCCGATGTTGCAGCAGGTCCAAGTCAGCCAGGTTGCGACCCCCGCCCTGCTGGCACATACAAGGTTGCTAAAGGTGACTCGATGTATATCATTCGCAAAAAATTCTGCGTTTCGCTTGGATCACTGCTCAGCGCCAATGGATTCAATAGCTCAAGTGCGTTGTTGTACCCAGGACAAATTTTAAACATCCCTGCTTCTGGCAGCTAGAAGGTTTGTATTAATGCGCCGTATTGCGGCGACGTCGCGAGTAGCGGTCAAATGCCAAGTCGATTAATTCGTCGAGAAGCTGCGAGTACGAAACGCCCGATGCTTGCCACAACTTTGGATACATCGAGATTGGTGTGAACCCGGGGATTGTGTTGATCTCGTTGCACAAGAATCCGCGGCCACCTTCTTCGTAGAAGAAGTCAACACGGGCCATACCTTCGGCGCGCAACGTGTGGAAAATCACTGCAGCAAGTTTTTGTACTGCTTCAGTTTCGACAACGGTAAGTGGCGCCGGAATCTTGAGCTGCGCTGAGTCGCTCACATACTTGTCGTTGTAATCGTAAAATTCACTGCTCGGAATAATTTCTCCTGGAAGCGATGTGCGTACGGTGAGGTTGCCAAGAACGGCAACTTCAATTTCTCGCCCGACAATCGCTTCTTCAATAAGCACCCATTCGTCATACGTAACAGCAAGGGCTATTGATTCTCGGAGTTCAACTAAATTGCGAGCCTTGGTGACACCAATGGATGAACCCATGTTGGCGGGTTTCACAAATACGGGAAGTCCGAGAGTGTCGATTGCATGTTGAAGAGCAGCATCGGTGATGTGCTGTTCGTGCAGCGATACGTATTTTGGTTGAGGGATTCCGTTGACGGCAAGTAGTTGTTTGGCAACACCTTTGTCCATTGCGACAGCGCTTCCAAGAACACCCGAACCGACATATGGAATGTTTGCAACTTCAAGTACGCCTTGGATGGTGCCGTCTTCGCCAAGTGGACCATGTAATAGCGGCAACACAACGGTGCGCTCATTACTGCGAGCATCGGCGACAATCTGTGTAATCGAAATCGGCACACCAGTTGCAACCAATTTGTCGGGCGAGTGTTCGTTAACGAGGCACCATTGACCTTGGCGAGTGATGCCAACAGTGGTGATTCGGTATTTGTCGTTGTCGAGAGCGCGAAGCACATGCGCAGCCGTGACGCAACTGACATCGTGCTCAGCAGATTCTCCGCCAAAGAGCACGACGACGTGAATGCGTTGTGGTGATGTCATCAAAAACACGGTACTAGCAATTCATGGCATTGACTTTGCTCGGTAGGATTGCGGTATGCGCTTGATGGCTGCCGATGTGGCGAAGGCGACCAACGGAACACTCGTTGGTCAAAATGCCCATCTTTCGGGAGTCAGTTTTGATTCGCGCAGCGTGCGACCCGGGCAACTCTTTGTGCCGATTGTGGCCGAGCGCGA
>WLKU01000099.1 GCA_009701105.1 Actinomycetota bacterium
CGATTTACTGGCTTTGGCAGTTGCCATTATTGACCCCGAAAAGTTGGGCCCCGAAGGGGATTTTTAGACGAATTAAGCGACATAAATAACACAGTGAAGTCTACCAATTACCTGTTGCGGGGATTGCGTTTTACTCGCACTTCGATGGCAGTAATTGTGCTGGTTGTCGCAGCGTTTAATTTCTCAATAAGTTGCGGTTCTAAAAACCTCATTTGAGTCGCCCACGACGGATCATCGATTTCGACGATGAGCCGACCTCGTTCAAGTTTGATCGGTGTGACATGTTGGGCAACTTGCTCACCAACTATGTTTGGCCATTCTCCAAAAACTCCCGTAATCGCGGTTGATGATTCGGCACCAAGTCGATCGAGTAGTGCGTCGAGTGCACCCGCCAGCGAACTGCTTGTGTTGTTGGTTAAAAAATCTTTCTCGTTTTCGATCATGTTTTCGCTCTCATCGTTAGGACTCACGGATGGTTCCGCCTTCAATGTGTACGAGAGTGTCCGGATGTGCAGTTTTGGGCAAAACCCCCGCAGACGTAATCAGCACTTGGCCTAGCGGGAAGTGTCGCAGGAGGGCAGCGCTGCGATGTGGGTCTAATTCGGATAAAACATCGTCCAAAATAAGCACAGGCGGACTGCCGATTTCGGTGGTGATGAGACGGTGCACGGCCAGCCGAAGCGCGAGTGCAAGTGTGCGTTGTTCTCCTTGCGATGAATGTGTGCGGGCGGGCAAACCATTGATTGACAACTCGATGTCGTCGCGGTGTGGGCCAACAGTGCTCGAACCTCGTCTCACATCATCATTGCGGCATTCACTTAAACAAAGTGCAAGTCCTTTTGTTCGCCATTCCGGCGCGTACAACATGCCGACAGGGGTTTGATCTTCGTTGAGTTCGGCAAGCTCTACATACGCCGTTTGAACTTGTGGCAACAACATCTCCAGCATTTGTGCGCGGACATCACCAAGTTGTGTTCCGTGCGTTGCCAACTTTTCGTCCCACACGTCGAGTGTTGTCGCGATGTCGGGTGAAAGTCGTCCACCTGATTGTTTCAGTAGCGCGTTTCGCTGTTTGAGCACACGCTCCACTCCGACGCACAGCGCATCGTGTTTTGGCCACAACGCCACCAGTGCTTCGTCCAAAAAATCTCTGCGCACCGACGGTGCATCTTGCACAAGATTGAGGTCTTGAGGGGAAAACACTGTGGTTCGCACAACCCCTAATAGATCGCGGGTTTTGGCCAGTTTTTGCTTATTTACCAGCACCTTATTGCGCCCAGTGCGGCTGAGTTCGGCCTCGATCAGCACCTCGCGGCCATCCGAGTGGGTGATGGTTGCCCGAATGACGGCAGCGTTGGCGCCAGTTCGAATCATTGCCTCGGTGGGTACTCCCCTAAAACTTTTAAGAATTGCCAAATACGACAATGCTTCAACAAGATTTGTTTTGCCTTGTCCGTTGTCGCCAATGACCGCAGTGACACCATCGGTCAACGTGATCTGCGCCGACGCATAGTTACGGAAGTCGGTGAGCTCCAGGTGTTGAATAATCACAGTTGGGCAACACTACGGCGTTACTAGTTGGTGAGGCGTTGTGGCATCACCAAGTACAAATAGTCCGGTGCCCCAACTCCGCGCAATACCGCAGGTTTGATTGGGTCGGTTGTTTGAATCGTGATTTCATCACCACTCACTGCTTCGATACCAGCAGCAAGATATTCAGGGTTAAAACCAACCGTGATGTCAGAACCAACCATTGTTGCGTCGAGTTCTTCAACTGTGTTGCCCACGTCTTGAGTAACAACAATCAACTTGAGTGAAGTTGCCGTCATCTCGAGTCGCACCGGGGTGGTTTCGCGAGCCAAAATACGGCATCGACGAATTGCTTCCAACAGTGGTTCGCGCGCTGTGGTCAGTGTGTTTGGATAGTTCGGCTGAATGAGTTGGCGATAGTTAGGAAACTCAATTTGCAACAAACTTGTGCTGAGGGTGGCTTGACCAACAGTAAATGTTGCGCGGTCGCCTGCCAAACACAGTGAAGCTTCTTCGCCACTTGCAAGCAATCGTTGCAGTTCATTGAGGGCGCGGCTTGGAATCACCACTTTTTCGCCGTGGCCCAAAATGTTGCTGCCTGGCAGATCCCGAACGGCCAAGCGGTAGGAGTCGGTTGCAACAAGTCGCAAACCCTCTGGCTCAGCTGCCATTAACACTCCTGTGAGGGCGAGTCTTTGCATGTCCGATGAGGCCGCACGAACTACTTGGCGTAATGCATCAGCAAAAACACTTGCTGCCAACGTGACCGGTGGAGCACTGGCTTGCACAATATTTGGGAAATCTGTTGCTGCAAATGTTGGAACAGTGAACTGAGCCCGACCAGAACTCACACTGACGGTTTCGCCAGTGGTTTCAACAGTGACTTTGCCTTCAGACATCGATCTCACAATGTCGCTCATTAATTTTGCGCTTGCTACAACAACGCCGTCTTCTTGGCCGCCAACATTGAGAACAAATTGCACTGAAAGATCGTTATCCGTGCATGACAACAACAATTTGTCACCTGTGACCTCGATGCGAACTCCGGATAGTGCTGGCATTGCGTTGTTGCGTGTAGATGCAACTCTTGCTGCAGCACCAAGAGCTTCGGCAAGAACCTCTCGCTCAACTCTGAATTTCATAGCCTGCTCCCTTGCGTCACGTTGTTTATCGTTAAATGTGGATGTTTGTAAGAAGAACTAATAACAGTAATAAGTCCTGTGGATTGGGGATAAAGGGTGTGTTTCCCAATTACACCAACGGTTGCAACCCCACACACACCCAACCGTCCCGACACATCTTGCAACTGTGTAGTTCGTGGCGCGGTGGACAACACGTGGTTATCCACCACCTGTGCACTGTCTGTGCACACGGTTTTCCACAAAGGTTGTCGCGGTAGTGAAGTGATCATAATTTTGAACGTTACGAAGTCTTAAATTTCTGAACGAGTTCGGTTACTTGATCGAACACTTGCTTGCGCTCGCTCATCATTCGTTGGGTTTTGTCAACCGCGTGGATCACTGTGGTGTGGTCGCGCCCACCAAACAACCGTGCGATTGCTGGGTAACTGAGCTCGGTAAGTTCACGGAAGACATACATGGCTGTTTGGCGCGCTGAAACCAACGGACGCTGACGGCTTTTGCCCTTCATTGCCTCGACATCAAAACCCAAGTGGTCAGAAATCTCGATCAACAACTGCTCGCCCGTGCGAACCTTCGGGGCTGTGCGGGTCAGTAGATCAACCAGCAGTTTTTGAGCCAACGAAATATCAACAACTGTTTTGTTGAGGCTGGCATACGCACCAACGCGGATCAATGCACCCTCAAGCTCACGGATGTTTGACGTGACGTTGCTGGCAATGAACTCAAGAACGTCGTTGGACACAAAGGTGTTCTCTCGCTCGGCCTTATTGCGCAAGATGGCCAGGCGGGTTTCCATGTCTGGCGGCTGAACGTCGGTGATGAGACCCCAACGAAAACGGCCACGCAAACGGTCTTCGAGGGTTGGAATTGCATCTGGCACTCGGTCGGACGAAATCACAATTTGTTTGTTGGCTCCGTGCAGCGAGTTGAACGTATGGAAGAACTCCTCTTGCAAACCCTCTTTGCCTTCCATGAACTGAATGTCGTCGATCAGCAACACATCAACTTCGCGGTATCGGCGCTTAAAAGCAGCAATGGTGTTGGAGCGAATGCCGTCGACGTATTCATTTAAGAATGTTTCGGTTGAGACGTAGCGAACTTCGTAATGGGCGTAGTGCTGGTGCACGTAATAGCCAATTGCGTGCAACAAGTGAGTCTTGCCCAAACCTGCCGAACCATAAATAAACAATGGGTTATACGAGCGACCAGGTGTTTCGGCCACGCGTTGGGCAGCAGCCAAAGCAAATTGGTTGGATGCCCCTTTTACGAAAGTTTCAAAGGTGTACCGAGGATTGAGACCCACCGCTGTGCCTTTGCCGGTGCGGCTTTTGAGGGTTTGGCCAAACGACATGGAGGCTTCAGTAACTAATGTTTCGTTCAGTTGGACAGGACTGTCAAGCGATGTCGGCGAGGTATTGAGGCGATGAATCACGTCGCTAGCGGTATTGGTCTGAACATCGATCAATAGTTGGCGATCACTCGCACCCACTTCATTGAGGGCATCTCGCACCAACGACATGTAGCGAGTCAAAATTCTTTCCCGCACATACGTGTTGGGAACCTGGAGACGCAAACTCATTTTGTCGTCGGCAACAGCAACAGCATCGTTGAATGTAGAGAACCAAACTGCTTCAGAAACCTGGGCGCGTAAAACTTCGGCTGTCGCACGCCACACATCGTCATGATTGTCGACGTCTAGTTGGCTCTCAATTTCTTGTTCCATGTTGCTCTCGTTCTGTTTGATTTGTTGCCTAAAACCGTTACCCAATAACCACTTGCCATGATCCACAACACTGTCCACAGGGTGTGGATAGCTCCCCCAATATTTCGGTGGGAGAAAGAAGGTAGCAGGTTTTCCACAGGTGAAAAAACTGGCGAGTCCCTGTAGAGTTGGACACCTTAGTCATCGTCGTTTCGAGGTCAACTCGGGGCGCTACTCAGGAGGGGTGCATGAAACGTACTTTCCAACCAAACAATCGTCGCCGCTCCAAGAAGCATGGCTTTCGCCATCGCATGAGTACCCGCGCCGGTCGCGCGATTCTGAAGTCTCGCCGGGCAAAGGGTCGTCACCGGCTTTCCGCTTGATCGGTCGAATCCGTCACCGGGAAGTCTTTTCCCGATTGTCCAAAGAGGGAACATATGTTCGCTCTCACGGGTTATGGTGTTCGTTGTTGCTCGATGATTCTCTGGAAAACGCCCATATTGGCTATGCCATTGGCCGCCAAGTGGGTGGAGCGGTGGAACGAAACCGCATAAAACGCCAATTACGGGCCCTTTTTGGGTCCCGTAGCGGTCAATTGCGACCTGGTTGGTATCTCATTGGAGTAACACCCAAGGCAACTGGTTCTACGTGGAACCAGCTTGGAACCCTGGTGGACCGCCTGATTGGCCAAATTGAAGCCAAAATCAGCCAACCAACGCCATGATTTCGGTCAATACCCACCCCCACACTCGGCTTCAGTTGGCGATGCTCCGCAGCATTCGCTGGTACCAGTCACTGCGACCCAATAAGCCCTCACCGTGCCGCTTTTTCCCTTCCTGCTCCGAATATGCCCACGAAGCGATTGAGATCCATGGTTCAAGCCGTGGTGGTTGGCTGATGATCAAGC